>JBDSPQ010000347.1:0-3203 GCA_039930305.1 Ginsengibacter sp.
CCGTTTTACCGAAATAAGGCTTATTTGCTTATGGTGGTAATTGTATTGTTTATGATAGGCGGATATTTTCTCGTAGAGGGAGCTATGGGGTTAGGAAGACAACAAAATTATCAGCCCATACAACCAATTTATTATTCTCACAAAGTACATGCAGGTACCAACCAGATCAGTTGTCTCTATTGCCATAGCGGTGCGCAGGATAGTAAACACTCCAACATTCCATCGGTAAATGTTTGTATGAATTGCCATAAGGCGATTAAGGAATACGCAGGTGAGCCGATTTCCCGTGAGGACGGCACCCCGGTAAACGCGAATGCAGAAATTCAAAAACTATACAAATACGCTGGCTGGAATCCGGACAGCAAAAAATATGACAAGCCCGGTATTCCAATAGAGTGGGTGAAGATCCATAACTTACCCGATTTTGTTTATTTCAATCATGCACAGCACGTAAAAGTCGGCCGTGTGGCTTGCCAGACCTGCCATGGAGAAATTCAGAAGATGGGCGAAGTACAGCAGTTTTCTGACTTAAGCATGGGTTGGTGTGTAAATTGCCACCGCGCTACGAATGTTCAGTTTAATGATGGTGAAGGCCATGGTAATAAATTCTACAGCATTTACGAAAAATTTCACGAGGATATACAACAGGGAAAATACGACAGTGTAACAGTTGAAAAGATCGGCGGAACTGAATGTCAGAAGTGTCACTATTGATTTAACTCCTTGCACCTTTTGCGGAGAATACATCACAAATTTATTTAGAAGTAATTAGAGAATTTTCAAAAAAATATAAATGAGCGATAAAAAGTATTGGCAAAATTTTGAAGACTTTAATCAAAGTGACTCGGAGCAGAAAGCGCTGAAAAATGAATTCAATGAAGAATTACCCTTTGAAGAGCTTGCCAATGAAAATATTTTTAATGCAACAACACCAAGAAGAGACTTTCTAAAATATATGGGTTTCAGCACTGCTGCGGCTGCACTTGCAGCAAGCTGTGAAATGCCCGTACGCAAAGCAATTCCTTATTTAAATAAGCCCGATGATATGCTTCCGGGCATTGCGAATTATTACGCTTCTACCTATATAAATGATGGCGATGCAATACCTGTAGTAGTAAAACAAAGAGAGGGCCGCCCCATCAAGATTGAAGGCAATGATCTTTCTTCGCTCACAGATGGTGGAACTTCAGCGAGATGCCAGTCATCGGTACTTGACCTGTATGATACTACCCGTCTACGCTATCCCATGGCAAATGGTAAAGAAGCTACTTTTGAGGTAATTGATAAAATGATTGCCACTAATATGGCAACCAATGCCGGTAAGCAGACCGTGTTACTGACCTCGTCTATTACCTCGCCGACGACTAAACAGATCATAGCGGAATTAGCGGCGAAATTCCCGGGAAGTCTGAAGCATGTACAATACGATGCAGTTTCGTATAGCGGACTTATTATAGGTAATGAAGCTTCGTACGGTAAAAGAGGAATTCCAGCCTATCATTTTGAAAATGCAAAAGTAATTGTAAGTATTGGCGCAGACTTTTTAGCAACCTGGTTAAGTCCTGTTGTATTTGCGAAACAGTATGCACAAACAAGAAGAATTGTTCAGGATAAGCCGGCGCTAAGCAAGCATTACCAGTTTGAAAGCCATTATTCTATTACCGGAGCTAATGCTGACGAACGTTTTCTGCATAAGCCTTCAGAAACCGGTGCAGTTGCCCTGGCTTTATTAGGAGCTTTAAAAGGAGGATCTGCTGCTGGTATCACCGGCAGAACAGCTGAGGGTATAAAGAAAGCTGCGGCAGATCTATCAGCAAACAAAGGTGCTGCATTAGTCGTATGCGGTAGCAATGATGTTAACGTACAAATATTAGTAAATGCCATAAACGAAGAGTTGGGAGCAGGTGGTAAAACCATCGATTGGAGCACCCCGGTAAATTATCGCCAGGGTGTTGACGCTGATATAATTGCCCTTACAAATGACCTTAATTCCGGAAACGTACGAACATTGCTGGTTTACGGAGCGAACCCGGTTTACAGTTATTTAGATGCAGCAAAATTTGCCGCAGGTTTGAAAAAATGCCCACTCACTATTTCTTATAGTGAAAAAATGGATGAGACTACGGAACTCTGTAAATATGTAATTCCTTCCCATCATTGGTTGGAATGCTGGGGTGATGCTGAACCGCAAAAAGGTTACGTATCAGTATTACAACCACTTATTCATCCGTTATTTAAAACAAGGCAGTTTGAAGATTCACTATTAGTACTTACGGGAAATACTAAGGATTATGAAACATATTTCAGGGAATACTGGATATCCAAATTAGGAAGCCTTGAAAATTATGAAAGGTTTGTACAGGATGGTGTACTTGAAACCACAAACTCAAAAGGACTTGGTTCGTTAGTAAATCCTTTTACCTTAACCTCTGCTACTGCTGCCCGATCTGCTTCATTTAATTCAGCTGATTCTGTTTCTCAAAAAATGCCTGCGACGGTTGAGACCTCGAATTCAGATTCAACATCTGTACCTGGCGGTGCGCTCCCTTCATCACAAATGGGAAGCAGTACTTTCACTGGAAATATTGCCGATGCCACTGCAAAAATTGGAGGAACCAAAGGAAGTGACATTGAAGTTGTTCTTTACGAGAAAGTATCACTTGGAACAGGCAACAGGGCCAATAATGCCTGGCTGCAGGAAGTAAGTGATCCGATATCAAAAGCGACCTGGGACAATTATGCGATGATATCCCCGCAAATGGGAAAATCATTATTCGGTATTGATGTTTGGAACAGGCGCGATTCAGACAAGTACGAAGTAAGCATAGAAAAGCCCACTATAAAAATTACAGTGAATGGAAAAACAATTATTCTTCCTGTACTAATTATTCCAGGAACTCATCCAAATGTAATTGCTATGGCTGTGGGTTATGGCCGGAAAAGCAATAATGCAGATAAGACTTCTGAATTTATCGGTGCCGCGGCGAATGGAGTTGGGGTAAATGTATACCCGCTTGCTTCTTTTAACGGTACTACAATTATTTATTCAGCGCCGGCAACAATTGAAAAAACCGGTGATACATTTCCGATAGCACAAACCCAGGTTCATAACATTACCGAAGGCAGGCCTATTGTAAGAGAAACCTCACTTGCTGAGTTCATTTCTCACCCGGATAAAATGATCAAAGAGGAGGAAGAAGAAT
>JBDSPQ010000348.1:0-2730 GCA_039930305.1 Ginsengibacter sp.
ATCATAACAATTTTTTCATTTAAAAAAAACATCATGAACTACAATCAGTCATGTGCCGCAAAAGGCAATTACGGAGGCAGGCAGCAGCACCTGTCCATCCGCTCCATGCAAAGAGCTGCTGTTAACATTTACAAAACTGAAAACAGCTATGAAATGCTGGTGTTTGCGCCGGGGCGCATTCGTGAGCACTTTAAACTTGACGTAAAAGGAAGCGAGCTCAGCATTTCGTATACCCCCCCGGAAGGCTTTCCCAAAGTAGACTGGATCAAAAGAGAATACAGCCGCGGCGGTTTTGTAAGAACTTTTACACTGGATGAATCCATTGATGCAGAAAAGATAACTGCTAAATATGAAGAAGGCGCATTGTGTGTGTCCCTACCGGTTATCCCAGGCAAGGAGTCTCCAAAGCACGAAATTAAGGTTAGTTAGGTACGGCCGTTTAGAGTCAAGACCCACATGGTAATTAAAAAACCCGGCATCATGAATGCCGGGTTTTTTCTGTAGCAATATTATCCTTTTTTGGGCTCTAACAATTTAAAAAACTGATCAAGCTGTGGCAAAATAAGAATCCTCGTTCTGCGATTGGCAGCACGGTTTTCAGCACTACTGTTTTCCATCAGGGGATTGTATTCACCACGTCCGGCAGCCGCCATCTTAGATGGATCTAAACCATATTGATTTTGCAGGATGCGTACTACCGAAGTAGCCCGCTTCACACTTAGATCCCAATTGTCAAGCAGCACACCATTTCTATAGGGTACATTATCTGTATGTCCCTCCACCATAAACTCGATGTCCGGCTGATTTTTTAAGACGGTCGCTACTTTGCCAAGCACTTCCTTTGCCTGAGCTGATACCTCATACTTACCCGATGTGAATAATAATTTGTCGGAAATATCTATGTAAACAACTCCCTTGTCTACCTTAATATTGATATCCTTATCGTCCAGGTTACCAATGGCTCCTTTTAAATTTATGACAAGGGCCATATTGAGTGAATCTTTTTTAGCCATGGAAGCTTGCAGGTCCTGGATGTAGAGATCTTTTGCGCCAATATTATCCAGGGATTTTTTAATGCTTTCAGCCTGTGATGAAGATACTACAGACAAACTCTGCAGTTGCTGCAGCACAGTGGTATTATTTTCTTTAAGGAAATCAATTTGCTTTTCCTGGTCAGCTATTCTCCTGTTAAGGTTTGCATTGTCTGCTTCAAGTTTTGTCCTGGCATCTTTACATGCTGCATCTTCCGTTTGAAGCTGTGTATAGCGTACCTGCATTTGATCATAATCTGCTTGTACTGCCTTGAATTTTTTGGTGCCTACGCAGGAAAAAAGCAAAATAGGAAAAGCAATAAGTAATCGTAATACATTTTTCATAAAAGATTTTTTTAATAGAATAATAAATTAGCCTTCCTGAATGGAGGGTAAAAAAAGTGATGTTCAAGTTATGAATTATATTTTTGAAAAAACGAACGATGCATTTTTCGTTAAACTGTATAGCTTTTACAGGGCGTTTGAAAAAGTGCGTGACAGGCCAAATAAGATTATTCTAATTTTTTTTGAGTTGTTGTTTGTCGAGCCTCCTTTTATACATCTCCACGTATTTTGGACTATTTACCATAAAGGCCGACACTAAGATCACCACCATACCACCCACCTGCATCAAACTTATTTTTTCATTAGCGATAAGCCACCCCAGCAATACTGCGATCACGGGGTTCACATAAGCGTAGGTTCCAACGATAGCAGGCGGCCGAACTGTCATCAACCAGTTGAAGGCGATAAAGGCAACCAATGAACCAATAACAGCCAGGTATAATGTTGCAAGCCATGAATGCATGCTAACGCTTCCAAATGAGAAACCGTTAAGTTCTCCGGTAAGCCAACTTATCATAGAACTGGACAGGAAGCCACCAATAAGCTGCCAACACAGGTTCAGAAATATTGAATTCTTGTTCCCATGATTCTTATAATAAAGCGTACCAGCTGCCCAGCAAATGCAGGCTGCTACCACTGCACATATGCCTAAGGCTGGCAGAAGCCCGGTTCCGGCAGGATCTCCAATATATCTTTCAAACAAAAGCATGATGCCAACAAACCCAAATACCAGACCCGCAAGAATGAGTTTATTGTGAAAATAATCCTGCCAATGCTTGCGATCAAGCAGCACATACCATAAAGGAAGCGAGGAAACGATGATAGCAGCATAACCCGAGGGAATGTATTGCTCTGCCCAAAACAGAAGCCCCTGTCCCCCGGTTAGAATCACAGTGCCAAGCAAAAGATTTTTGTAAATACCGCTCACGATAATATTTTCACCCTTGAGGAAAGAAAAGCACAACAGTATACTGCCTGCAACAATAAAACGAATGCCGGCCATAAGAAAAGGCGGCAATGTTTCCAGGCCAATTAGGATGGCAATATAAGTAGTTCCCCATAAAACATAGGTTGCTGCAAAAGCAATAAGCACAAGCCATACAGCCGGCTTTTTAATTTCTTTTGTCATAAACGATTATAAAATGAGGCAAGACCAGGCCATGAAATTAGGGGCAAAAAGATTGACAGTAAAATAATCGGATCTATTTGTGCGAACCAATACCTCCCAATGGCTTTTCTTTGTAAAAGATTTGTACAAATCTGGCAATACCATTGTAGATTTTTCGCGACTAAATTTATACATAAACGGGTTTAAAGATTTTATCATGGATAAACAAGAAAAAAATGCAGAAGA
>JBDSPQ010000349.1:0-3885 GCA_039930305.1 Ginsengibacter sp.
CTTTTATAAAATCAACCGCAAAAACTTTAGGCTTTGACTATTGTGGCATTGCCACTGCAGAAAAATTGGATAAAGATGCACGACGCCTTGAAAACTGGCTAAGCAAGGGCTTCCAGGGCAATATGCATTATATGCAAAATCATTTTGACCTCCGAATCGATCCAACACGATTAGTTCCCGGCGCAAAATCGATGATAACCTTACTTCTCAATTACTTTCCTTCCGAGACCCAAAAACCTGAAGCACCACAAGTTTCAAAATACGCTTATGGAAAAGACTATCACGATGTGATAAGAGAAAAGCTTAAAATATTTCTTCGGTTGATTAAAGAAAATATCGGTGATGTTCATGGAAGAGGTTTTGCAGATAGCGCTCCGGTACTTGAAAAAAGCTGGGCACAGAAAAGCGGTTTGGGCTGGGTAGGAAAAAATGGAAATCTTATAACGAAAAATGATGGTTCATTTTTTTTTATCGCAACATTGATAACTGACCTTGAACTTAAGGCTGATGATCCGTTTGCAAAAGACTATTGCGGCACTTGTACGAGATGTATTGACACATGCCCGACGGATGCAATCTTACCTGACAAGGTAATTGACGGCAGCAAATGCATTTCTTACTTCACTATTGAACTAAAGGATATGCTGATTCCAGAAGGCATGAAAGGAAAGTTTCAAAATAAAATGTTCGGCTGCGATATTTGCCAGGATGTTTGCCCGTGGAACAGGTTCTCTAAACCACATTCAGAAAATCAATTCACACCGATTCCGGAAATTTTAAATTTTAGTAAAAGTGATTGGGAAGATGTTACTGAAGAATCTTTCAAAATAATTTTTAAAGATTCACCCCTAAAGAGAGCAAAGTTTGCGGGGATAAAAAGGAATCTAAAATTTATTTCCTGATCTTTTAAAACCAAAAGGCCAGCTTTATACTTAACCGTCTGAATTTATAATCATAAATATCAACTGTTGGGGGCAGCGGCTGATCAAAAGGCCCTATTCCGTAATAAGCAGAATCTTTCTCCTTAAAATTTTTATAAGAATAGCCGGCAGATAAAGCTAATGCAAGTGACTTTGTCAAGATAAATTTATATCCGGCGCCTAATTCATAATATAATCCGCCCTCAAAATCATATCTTATCCAAGACTGGTTACTTTTATCATTAGGCCTTAAAGGTAAATTGTAGCCTACATCACCATTAATGAAAAACGTGCTTTCGCTTTCTTTTAAGTCTTTTCTTATGTCAATAAAGAGAGGGATACTTTTAGAATTGGAATAATAGTCAATGCCAGCGCCCAAGCCGGTAAACCATGTTTTAAAATTAATACCGCTCACTACTTGCAGTTCTGAACCAGCCTTATTTACCTGTCCATTTAAAAGGCCTGCTCTCAGGGCAGAAGATATTTTAACCATTTTAGGGGATGCATTTTTCTGTCCTATTGCTGTAGTGTACAAAAGAAAGTTTGCAAGAGCTATAAAAAGTAGTTTTCTAACAGCACTCATTTTGAAATAGTTATTTTTCCTAGTAAATGAATATTATCAACATCAGAATAATCATATTCATACAATCCATCTTTTGCTACTACAAATGCAATATTATTATTGGCAATTACATCATAGGTTTCCAAACCGGAAAAACGTTTTATCAATTTTAAATTATCCACGTCGCCGGCATCATAAATTTTCAACCCATCTGCACCATCGCAAATGAATAAAATATCTCCGTCCTTTGAGAGACCGTGCGGATTTGTAAGATCGTAGGTTTTTACTAAAGAAGAATTAGTAAAATCATTTAATTTCAAAATGTCTAGTTGGTTAGCGAAGCCCTGGCATCTGGTACCCGATCTGAGTGTTACATACGCATAATTATCATCAGCAATCACGGGGTCGCAACTTTGTACATGGCCGAACTCGCCATCGAGCGAAGGCTGGTCCGGATTGCTGACATTATACACATACATACCATTTTGTGATCCGATGAATAGTTTATTCTTAAATGGAAAAATGGTTTCGATATTCCAGTTTCCGACATTTACTTTATCCTGTAAGATTGGATTACCTGGTGTCGTAATATTAAAAACGTTTAAATCGGAAGTGCCTACCGTATATAAATTATTATTGACAACGGCAAACCTTGCCATAGAACCACCGATGCCAACCGGCGTTTGACCTGCATTAGGATTTTGCGATGAAAAATTTGCCAAATAATCATAGGATACTTGCGGCCCCCGGGTTTGGGGATGATAGTCACCCACAATTGTAGTGTCATGTCGTACCCAATCGTACACTATCTTATTGCTATCAGCTCCATATCCGTATTGATAGTAACTACTAACGGGAAATGCATTTTCGACAATTTTAGTATTAACTACCTGAAGAGGGTTTGTGATATCGAGCGCAACCAGATCACTATAAATATCTGCATAAAGTATATTTCCTTTTACTGCTAAATCTAAGTTACCTGCAATTGCAATAAAAGCAATGTTCTTTGGAGAGGCAGGATTACTGTTGTCTATTACATGAATTCCTCTGCCAATTTCGTTTAGAAAAATGTACTTCCCGATGATAAAAATTTTTCCGGGGTTTTCAATTTCTCTACCGGGATTACTTTTAATAATGTCAGCATATACTTCTGCCTTTGCTTTATAAAGAGGCTCGTACCAACTGTAAGTGTAGGTGCGGGTAATGGTATCTTTCACACACCCGCTAAATAAAAAAGAAACGAACAAGCCAATAATAACCGTATTGACAATAGTTACATATTTTTTCATGATAAGGTAATTTAAGTAGCTGACATCAACCTTTTGCCCTCCGTTGCACCAGCACTATTTTTTTCCAAATAAAATTTCCGCTTGCAGCCCAAATGAAACAAAATGACTTTTATCGTATAGTCCGATATTAGCAAACTTTGAAACTCCATAATGAAAATAGGGGCCGAGTAATACTGAATATTTTTCTGTGGACGCAAGGCGCAAATCCACGGAAGAATTTACGTCTATCCGTGCTTTATTGAGGTAGGAATTATCTTTAAAATAAGCATTAGCATTCTGATTGTTTTGGGGCAATGAGGGGTCATACTGCAAAGCATTGCTCTTAAGCAATTTTGCTATTGTAATGCCATTACTCCAATAAATTGGAAAGTGACTGCTTTTACGCAATTGCCATTTTAATTTTACAGGCACTTCAGCAAAACTAAAATTGTTGCTGTATTTATTTGCCGCATTGTTGACAGAATAGCTTCCCGTAGTATCATTTTTTATACCAACCAGGCTTGTCACATTAAACTCACTATACTGTAGTCCGAAAGAAATATGTATCTTTTTTGAGACACGTCTTTCTGCCTTTATTCCCAGGGAAATATTGTGACCATCCCTGACTATAGTACTTGTATATCTATAATAATTGTTATTGCCCCCGGGTGCCGATGAATATTGTAAATAGTCTGCCTGCAATGATTTTAGTCCCAGAAATTCTTTTCCTGCATGGGCGGTTCCTGCTGAAAAAACGATGCCCCATTGCCACTTGTGGCTTCTTGCCTTCTCAATCGGCAAATGTTCCGCGGTAGCCGGAAGATCAGTTATGGGTGGTGTCGCGCTAAGACTTTTGATGACACTGTCATTTACATTTTTTTGTGTACTAATATTTTTTTTGTCAATCGCTTCCCTGGCAATTGAACTATGATTTTGAAAGTTTGCTTCGTCTGGTGATCTCCTAAGAGAATCAGGCTCGTTGCTAACAGGAGCCAGACTTTGATCTACTATTTCGGCCGCCAGTTGATCTTGATGTGAATTTTGTCTAATGGCAATTTCCTTCAGCCTTAATTTCTCGCGGCGCACCAACCCGTAGCTTTGCAACCCTCTGCCAGTGGGATCGCCAGTGATGGTT
>JBDSPQ010000350.1:0-3735 GCA_039930305.1 Ginsengibacter sp.
TGCTACATCCTCCTTTTTATTTTTAGTCAATTCATAGTCATCGGGCTGTAAAAATCCCATATAATTTATCAGGAATTTAGTTTGGTTGTCTTTTTTTTCGTTGAACAAATAATTGATTAGATCCTGCTTATATTCTCCTGTTGTGGCAAATGTTGTTTCACTTATGCCGGAAGCGTCTTCTCTGAGGGTGATGGTTGTAGACACAGAGAAAAGATTTTCTGCTGGAGAGCTTTTTGGAGTGGAAACCAAAACGCCGCCTTCGGGAGTAATCAGCAACGCATTCCTGTTTTCAGTGAAACTTCCCAGTATCCCGAATTCATTAGTATTGCTCGTACATTCCAGCCAGGTAGTGTCCTTATTGGTGGGGATGCATAGTATCACGTGGTTAAAATCATTATGGGGAAAGGTTGGGTCGACGGGCTCCCTGTTATATTCAGCATTTATTAACGCTGAATAACTTTTAATTCCTACTGCATCCAAACATGCCTGGGTATAATTGCTAAGAGCTTTGCAGTCTCCGTATTTTTTCTGATCAACGAACGATGCTGCAAAAGGCTTATAGCCCCCAATACCGAGCTGGATGCTAACATACCTAAAGTTCTTTTGCAGGTAGTCGTAAATAATTTTCATTTTACCCTTATCATCAGCGGCATCTTTGGTCATGTTTTTCAGGAAATTTTTTGTGACTTCCGTAAGGTTCATTGATCCCTTTGAGAGACCTCCATACCACCTTCCGAAACTTCGCCAGGAAGTAAAATCTCCCTTGTTATCATCCATCGAAAATCTATTTGGGGCAATCATTACCTGCGGATACATACTGCCACCCCGCGCAGCTCCTTCCTCCTGGTTTATGGCTCTTAAATTCCTGACCTCCCAGCTGTAAAATTTATTCTTTCCCACTGACGTAATCACAGGAGTCAGGTCAATGTTTTTAGCTTTAAACCGTAGATCAATTTCCGCAGGTACGCTGGCTACATACTTTGAATTTTCAACTGCTTGTTCCGGAAAGGCAATCTGATAATCAGGATAGTTTAGGGTGCCTTTGTATTTCACTTCATAATCATAAGTTACCGTAACAGGGTAAGCCGGTGCCGCAACCCTGAAATAATAAACGGTTCCGTCTCTCACGAGGCCTTCACCAGTCCCTTCTGCATGCATTTCTCTTTTCTTATATTTATTCAAAAGCTTTCCCCGCGCATCATACACTTTTATTTCGGCGTCTTCAAGTCTTCGGAATTCGTCGCTGAACTCGTAAAAAAATAAAACATCGTCTCCCCCGGCATCCAGAACAGTAAAAATCTGGTGAACGCTGAGCCGGGCTTCATCAATGTCTTTAATTTCAAAAAAATATTTCTCTTCCCTTTTTACGCTATGAGCGTTTTCCTTAAGACTGTCAGGAAGGGTAGAGGCATCCAGCAAATTTACCTGTGCGAAAAGAGTAAAACTGATGAAGTGAGTTAAGGCAGGTAACAATATTTTCTTAATCATTCTCAGGATTTCTTTTTGATAACAATCTGCTCGTTGAGAGTCGCGTATAATTTTTTATAAAATTCCTTAAACTCGGGGTAGCCGTCAGCAGCATAATACGGCCTGAAAAAATCAAGCGTCATTTTCAGGTCAATAGAGTTCTCATTTATTTGTAGCATCCGCCTTAATACAATACTGGTGTCAGGCATAATGAGCGTTAGATTTTTAGGTAACTCCTCGAAAACAAATCCCTCCGGTATCCAAATCTTTCCGGCAACTCTAAAAGATTGATGATAGCCAAAGTCAATGTCGGTGTAGCGCTCGTCTGCTATGAAAGGATTTTTTTCAAGCTCCTGGAAAAGATTAATAGAAAAATATTGGTACTCACCTGAGGCATTCAGTGGTAAAGAAAATTTTACCTTTTGCTGAAGAGGTAATGTATCATTATCTATGTTTGTTACGTCAATATCTTCAATCTTCATGCCGGTGAATGATTTCGAAAAATATTCATCAAATGCGGGTTTGTCTTCTTTGTATTTTTTTACCCTTGGGTTTTTAGAATACCCCGAGCTCGTTACAGTGGCCTCGCCTTTCATAACACCTTCCGGTGTTACCTCGGAGAAAATAAAAACAGAGTTTTCAAATTTATCCTTAGTGTCATTCAGCTCAATCCACCCGCCTTTATCATTATCGACAATAAAGCCATTACTGTTTACCACATCATATGGAATCAACCATGCCGGATTATATCTATCCGTAGCGTTAAGTACGTACCTTTTTTCTCCAATAAAAACGCATGCCATCGTACAATTAAATTGGTGCAAAAACGGATAGAATGTATTTACCAGGCCATTATCTTTTGTACTAACGAGTAATGGATAAGCCGTAAGGCCGGCATCTTTGAGCAGATTGAGTAAAATAAGATTGATTTCGGAATTACTTCCCGACTTCTTATCCCAGGCAGGCTTTATGCCATCGTCGGAGTAAACTCTTTCCAGGCCATTCCAATTCATATTGCGCCGCACATAATCGTGAATCAGGCGCATTTTTATATAATCACTTTTGGCAATTTTTAATGAATCATCCAAATCTTTTGTACGGGGTATATTTTTTCTCAGCTGCATCCCGTAATAGTCATGCTTAAGAAGTTCTTCGGTAAGTTTTTTCCAGGTTGAGCGAACTTCGGTTACATTGCCATCGCCATAGTCTATTGCGGAAAGCTGGAAAATTACCCGTTGCAGGTAATCTTTTGCGGCTCCCATATAAGGTTCATTCCTGAGCGCGGGAACATTTCTTACAATGTAAATCTTCTCTTCTGAATTGTACGACACGGGGCCATTTTTAGTAAGTACACTCTGACGAATGGCATTCTTGTTCAATTGCTCTACCGACTGGTAAGCCATCACCTGGTTTACAAATCTGAAAATAGAGGGCACCAGAATATTGTAAACACTTAAGCGTGTGGGGATGTCATCCTGGAAATACCAGTCGCTTAAGTCAGAATAGGACTCACGGTTATCGCTGTAGGTGTATTCAATTACACTACCCACTTTTACATCGGGCAGTGTAAAAACAACCTCTGAAAAATCTTTATTTATTTGTTTCCTGTATATCGCAGCTTTTTCGAGTTTGGTCATCACCAGATTGCCGCTGGCATCCAGGTTATACGTTATGCCTGAAATGTCATTGACGGTTTCATAGTTTTGGTAGCTGTAATATTGCAGTTTGACGTTAGCAATATCCAGGCCTTTATCCCTTAAGATTTTTATCCTGATTCGCCGTTTGGTTTCAATTCTAAACAAATCTTTCCCTTTTCCATAACGAACCTCTCCATAATCGAGTAGCTTGTATGCTTCAGCATCCTTATCAAATTCACAGGTTTGAAGGAGGAGGTCGGCCTTTTCAATTTTGCCATATGATGGCAAATCTTTTTGGGCTAACGCGATGTGTGAAGTGGCCGACAGAAGCGTCAACAACAATAGTGTTCTCATATTTAGTAGCTTATCAGTATTGGAAACGCTAATGTATATAAATTCGTATTCTGATTATAATATTCCGATTTTCTTTTTAAAATATATTTTATGAATGCTTGTTTGGCGGGAATTTTACTGATCTGTTCTGCCGTTTCCTGCATAGCACAGCAGACTGACGATTTCAAAATACAAAAAACTGGTAACTCACTTTTGTGGCGGGTAAGTGGGAACGAACTAAAAAAGCCCAGCTTCTTGTTTGGAACTTTTCATTTGTTATGTAAGAACGATATACAAA
>JBDSPQ010000351.1:0-3666 GCA_039930305.1 Ginsengibacter sp.
TTTCATCTTCGTAGTTAGCAATAAAACCGGTTTCAATTAATACCGCCGGCATTTGAGTGGCCTGCAATACCCACAGACCTATCTGGCGCTGCCATACCCCTAGATTATCCCGGCCTGTCGCAGCTACCTCATCTTGTACGTTAGTAGCTAACTGGTAACTTCTTTTAAAATAATTCTGTGTATACAGAAGGGCGCTGGCCTTCCATTCCGGGCTATCATAATTTATATTTAACGAGCTGTCGTTCGCGTCCGTTTCAAACTGCATATCGCTGGCTTCGAGCGCCTTTATTTTATCGCTTGTTTTATGAGCGGCAAGGATCAACGTACTGGTACCTTTTCTTGTGGTGGGTATTTTATAATACTCTCTTATAGGCACTTCACGGGTGTGAGGTGTCACGATTTTTTTCTTTTTCTTCCCTTTGCCAACATACTTCACTGTAGTGTACCGCTGTGCTTTATAACCGATAATTCGTGAACCGGTCTTAAGATTTACAGCATCTGCATGTATACAAACAAACAAATCGCCGTGATTTTCATTGGCAAATTTTGCCTTTTCATTTACATGATTAAAGACATCTGTGGTCCGGGTAGGAATAGTCGTTACTTCAGGAAGTTGCTTTTTGAGTTCAGCCACCAGTTTTAAGGAAATGGCCAGGGTAATATCTTTTTCAAGTGAGCCAAGTGTGCCTTCATATTCGCCGCGGGCACCAGCGTCACTCCCTCCATGACCGGGATCTACTATAATTGTTTTTATCTTTTTGAATTGTGCAGTAGCCACCGCAGGAAATAAGATAAGAGCATTTGAAAGGATTAATACACTTGTGAAGAAGGAGAAAAAAGAAACAACTTTCATGGGTCTAAGCATTGATGTCAAAATTTTTATTGATGGATACGGATGTTGGCTAATCTTCACAAAACCTTAATTGAAATCTATCTACTTTTGTTCGCTACTGCTTTGATAATGAAATACAAATTTAGTTTAAAAACTATATTGACCTCTGCCGCCGCCACCCTCCTGTTTATACTAACGGTTCAAAGTAGCAATAAAAACTCTTTTAATAATTCCATCCATCGATATTTAACTTCATTTTCGGATACCATCCCCACCACGGAAAACAAATCGCCGTTGATTCAAAAATTTTCCCTGGATTCCCTGAACAAAACCCGTATTGGGGCTACAGATACTTTACCACCAAACATTTCGGATTCTCTGGGAGGCGAGGATTCTACCTCTTTAAACAATGGAGCAGATACTTTATTGTATAAGCTGTCAAAAAATGCTATTGAGGCATTAGTCGATTACTCTGCCGAAGATTCTATGGTGTTAGATGTGCCTGGAAAAATGGTAACCCTCTATGGCAAGACCGCTAAAACTAATTACAAGGATAATGAACTTACTGCACCTGTAATCGCCCTGGATCAGTCAACCGGGAATATTTTAGCTTCCATAAAAAGAGATAGCGCCGGAAATGTAATAGCATTTCCCAGTTATAAGCAAGCAGATTTTGTAACGCACAGCGACTCCCTGCGGTTCAATATGAAAAGTGGAAAGGGCCTGACGAAAAGCACCTATACGCAGCAGGGAGAAATGTATGTTTATGGAGAAGTGATAAAAAAAATCGACCATGATGTGTTCTATGCATTGAGAGGCCGGTTCACTACGTGCGATTTAGATACACCGCATTTTGCTTTTATAAGTAATAGAATAAAGTTTATCAATAATAAGGTTGCTATTACGGGACCGGTACATCCCGAATTTGAGGGTGTTCCGCTCCCTATCTACCTTCCATTTGGTATTTATCCGTTGAGCCAGGGAAGACATTCAGGTTTTATTTCGCCAAATTTTACCACAAATCAACAACTGGGTCTCGGGTTGGAAGGTCTGGGCTATTACAAAGTTGTCAATGAAAATTGGGACGTTATTTTCAGGACCAATGTATATTCATACGGTGGATGGACACTTAATGTGAGTCCGCATTATTATAAACGGTACCGGTATTCCGGCAACCTCGCGTTCGACATACAAACCTTTAAGACAAATTTTAAAGGAGATCCTGACTATTCCCGAAACCGGAGCTACCATATAGCGTGGAGCCATTCTACTGACAGTAAAGCGAGGCCTGGTGTTACGTTCAGTGCCAGTGTGAATGCGGGCAGCAGCAGCTATAACTCATACATACCGGACAGGCCGGTTCAAAATTTTCAAAACCAGTTGTATTCAACCATTGCGTATTCTAAAACATGGAAAGACAAACCCTATAACTTAACGGTTACCGCAAACCACAATCAGAATACCAACCTTAAAATAATAAATGTAAACCTTCCGGATGTGGGATTTAATGTGCAAACCATTTACCCCTTTAGAAAAAAAGAATTTGTTGGCACACCTAAATGGTACGAAAATGTCGGTATTGCCTATAATGGAAATGCCAAAAGTCTTTTCTCATTTTACGATACGTTGCCGCAGATTTTCCGCCAAATTGCTGACACCTTCCAATTCGGCGCTCACCACTCTTTGCCCATCTCATTATCACTACCGCAAATGGGAGCTTTCCAGGTAGCACCATCCGTGAGCTATGATGAAACGTGGTATCAGAAAAAAATAGTGCGAACATGGAACCCTGCCAGAAAAAAAATGGATACGGCCATTACGAAAGGATTTTACACAGCAAGGCAGATGTCTTTTGGCCTTGGAATTTCTACCCGAATTTTCGGTATGGTTACTGCAAAAAAAGCGGATGCCAAAGTGCAGGCTATCCGGCACGAGGTGCGGCCTACATTAGGTTTCAGTTATAAACCCGATTTGAATAAAAATAATTTTTATTATACCCAGGTAGATACTACGGGGCGGCGAGCCCAGTTCGCTGTGTTTGAGCAAAACGTTTTTGGCCCCTATTCACCCGGGAGATTTGGCGGTCTCACCTTCGGCATTGATAATAACCTTTCGATGAAAGTGAGAAATAAGAAAGATACCGGTGAGAATGCTTTGAAAAAGGTTTCACTAATCGATGGCTTTAGCATCAACAGCAGCTACAATTTTTTCCTTGATTCTTTTAAGCTAAGTCCATTAGTTATTTCTGCGAGAAGCAATCTTTTTGATAAAATTAATCTTACGGCCGGGGCGGTATTAGACCCTTATGCAGTTAATGCGAATGGCCAACGGGTGAACAGTTTGCTGTGGCAGCGAAATGCTTTTTCATTAGGCAGACTTGTAAGTGGAAATTTGTCTGTTTCCAGTAGCTTTCGGGGCGGGGACAAAAAGAAAGACATACAGAATAATGCCGAGCAAGACAGGGATGAACTATTAAGAAACAGTGGCTACAGCCAGGACCAATATAATAGCGAATTGGCCTATATTACCAATAATCCCGGGGAATTTGCTGATTTTAATATTCCGTGGTCAGTCAATTTTTCTTACTCTCTAAGTTTCTCTAAAATTTTTGTGCCCAATAATGGTTTTAGAACTGACTATACGCAGAACACTAATGTCAGCGGCACATTAAACCTCACCCCTAAATGGCAGCTCGGCATAAATGGCTACTACAATATTTCTCTTGGCCAGTTAAACACCGTTTCACTTTCCGTTTCCCGTGATATGCATTGCTGGCAAATGTCAATTAGCGTTTCGCCTGTGGGAAGGTATAGATTCTTCAGTATTAATATAAG
>JBDSPQ010000352.1:0-2695 GCA_039930305.1 Ginsengibacter sp.
TCATAAGGCACATAGCCGATCTCATTATAGAACTTTACGCCTTTTCGTCCAACTGCATCTATAGGGCCTTCATTATTGGCTCCATGTTTCAATGCTTCATATAAAGTATTTATGTCGTAGCCTCTCAATCCTTTTATATATGCATCGGCCACAACAGAAGCAGAATTATTTCCTATCATAACATTTCTGAAGCCCGGTGCTGACCACTCCGGCAGGAAGCCGCCCTCCTTGTAATCATTCACCAGGCCTTCCTGCATTTCTTTATTTACAGATGGGTACAATAAATTCAACAGAGGATACAAAGCACGAAACGTATCCCAGAAACCGGTGCCGCCATACATATACCCTGGCAATACCTTTCCATTGTAAGGGCTGTAATGAACGATACTTCCCCGGCTATCTATCTCATATAATTTTTGAGGAAAACAAACCGCACGATAAAGGCAAGAATAAAAAGTTGCTATTTGTTCATCAGAACCGCCTTCAACTTTTACTGCACCGAGCACTTTATTCCATGCAGCTTTTGATTTTTTTTTGGTTGCTTCGAATGAATCGTTTCCAACTTCATTTTTTAAATTCAATTCTGCCTGCTCAGGACTGATAAACGAAGAAGCGATCTTTACATTTACTTTTTCACCTTTACCTGTTTTAAATCCTATAATAGCGCCGGCATGATCTGACTGCATTTCAAGATTACTTTTATCAAGAATGCTATCATGCCACTTGTAAGAAATCACAAAAGGTTTATCAAACGCGATAACAAAATAATTTCTAAAATTAGAAGAAACGCCACCGCTGTTTTTTGTTGAATAGCCAATTATCTTTTTTTCCTGAGGCAAAATTTTTACATAAGAGCCTTTGTCAAAAGCATCAATAACAATGAATGAACTGTCATTTTCAGGAAATGTAAAAACAAAATTAGCAGCCCGCTCCGTAGTAGTCATCTCAGTGGTTACATCCGCATCAGCAAGGTAGACACTATAGTAGTATGGCTTTACAATTTCAGCTTTGTGAGAGAACCAACTCGCCCTGTCGTTTTCTTTAAAAACCATTTTTCCTGTTACCGGCATTATAGAAAATACGCCATAATCATTCATCCAGGGAGAAGGCTGGTGGGTTTGTTTGAATCCTTTTATTTTATCGGCAGTGTATGTATATTGCCAGCCATCGCCCATTTTACCGGTTTGTGGTGTCCAGAAATTCATGCCCCAGGGCATTGCTATTGCCGGGTAGGTATTACCGGTAGATAAGCTGTAAGTTGACTGGGTGCCAACGAGGGGGCTTACCCAATCGGCCGGATCAAAGCCCGAAGCATTTTGTGCAAATACAAGAGCCGGACAAATTAAAAGAAGGAGTATCAGGAATTTTTTCATCAAAACAATGCTTAAGGATAATCCGAATTGAAACTAAAAATTAAACCTTATCCAGCTACAGTTCATAATTATGGGTCAGGCAGCCGAAGCTGCCTGACCCATAATTGAAATTTTATGTCTTTAACGATACCTCATTTTATGGTGCATCCCACCACACACGTGTATTAAAATCGTCTGCTCCCTGTTGAGAGATAGCAGCCTGGTAATTTTGCGCGTTATTTACTTTTTCGCTTTCATCATATATCAACCGACGGGGCAATTTGCCATTAGTAAGATTTCCTGGAAAGTTTGTCGGCGTAATCATCGGGCAACCGGATCTTCTCAGGTTGGAAAACGCTTCGATTCCGTTAAAGAATAAAGCGATCCATTTCTGAGTATTGATCTGGCAATTTTTATCTGCATCCGACCCTGCTGCATCAAACGGATGAGCGGCCAGGTAAGCTGATATTTCAGCGTCGGAAATTTTTACGCCCGATCCGCCATTGTCGATATACACATCCAGCATTTTCATTGCTGCCGTTACACCTTCATTGTATTTTGTAGCCGCACTACCAGAAAACCAGCCTCTTACCGCTGCTTCAGCCAGTAAAAACTGAACCTCTGCATTACTCATAATAATATCTGGCGCATCCTGGCGAAGTATCGTAAGCGTATTGGGATCGGAGTACGCCACGAGGCCTGCGGCAGTCCACGAAGGATCATTCACAATAGTGCCGGCATCATTACCATTCGGCAGGCCCTTTTGATTTGCAGGTGTATTATCTCCCGAACTTTCCAGCCGTGCATAAATCCTGAGGCGCGGATCGTTATTATTTTTTAACTGGTTTATAAAAGTCTGCGAAAGCTTTACCCCGTTCGATCCATTTTGTATATCTTCTTTGAGGTAAGGCGTAGTATAAGGGTTCTGATTTATTCCATCGGGCCCGGTTGCGTGTAACAAAATCAGGTTATCGTCATTTGATTGGAAAACACCGCCAGCAATAGCTTTGGTTACCCATTGCTGTGCCAAAGCAGGACTTACTTTTGTAAGACGCATTCCGAGACGGAGCATGAGGGAATAGGCGAATTTCTTCCACTTGCTCACATCTGAGTTGTAAAAAAGATCGGCACTTCCAAAAAATGGTTTGGAGGCATCAAACGCCTGTGCTGATTCATCTAATTCTTTCAGAAGATCTGCGTAAATAGCCTCCTGCTTATCATACGTCGGTTTAAAAGTTCCTTCGAGGTAACCTTTACCGGCATCGAAGTAAGGGATATCACCATAGAGATCTGTAACCCTGTGAAAAACATAAGCCCGTATAATGCGCACAGCGCTCCTCTTA
>JBDSPQ010000353.1:0-2528 GCA_039930305.1 Ginsengibacter sp.
GTTTCAGCAAATTCCTATGCATACTATTCAGCGGCATTATCATTTATTTTGTCTGAGATGGTAAAAATGCCTGCCTCAATAAGTTATGCTAAGATCAGGCTAAGCTATGGTAAAGTCGGTAGTGACACTGATCCGTACCAGTTAAATAATACATTTGTTTTCAACCAAAATTATGGCTCCTCTCCATTACTTACCAACAGTACGCGTTTACTAAATGCTGCCTTAACCCCGGAGAAACTCAATGCAGTTGAATTGGGAACAGAAATTTATTTTTTTAAAAACCGGCTTGGCCTGGATGCAACAGTTTATCAGAATACAAACGTTCACCAGATAATAAACCTGCCTACCTCTACAGCAAGCGGTTACCAGAGCAGGCTGGTAAATGGAGGAACAGTAAGAAGCCGCGGGATAGAATTAATGTTGAAAGCTGTTCCTATTACCAGTCCGTCTTTTAAGTGGACAAGCTTCATTAATTTCTCCCACAACCAAAGCAATGTAATTGAGCTCCCGGAGGGTGTTGATCAATATGTAACCGGGTTTTCGAGTGTTTATATAAGTACCGATAACAGCGTATTTTTTATTGCTACGCCGCAAAATAAAGGCAAGGTCGGTGACTTGTATGGAACCGGGCTTTTAACCATAGATGGGGAAACAGTGTACGATGCAAAAGGTTTTCCTGCCCGGGCTGCGAAGTTGCGAAACCTTGGGAACTACAATCCCGATTTTATTCTTGGTTTTGGAAATGAATTGACCTATAAAAATTTCGATTTTAATTTTCTATGGGACTGGAGACAAGGCGGGGTTTTCCTTTCCAGGACTTTCTCACTGGGAAGCACTTCAGGGATTTTGGAATCAACCCTGCCGGGAAGAGAGACCGGAATTATAGGCGATGGTGTCACTAATACTGGCACGGCTACTGATCCAAAATATGCGACTAATACTACCTCTATTTCTGCTGCTGACTATTATGGCCAATATTATAACAGGGCAAATGAGGCTACTGCCATCTTTGATGCTTCTTACCTGAAGCTAAGACAAGTTGGGTTGTCTTATTCGTTTCCGGAAAAGATCAGCGATAAAATAAATGCGAACAGCATTAAGGTTGGTTTTATTATGAACAATGTGCTTTTGTTTACTCAAAATCCAAATGTGGATCCGGAAGGAAATGCGCTGCAGGGAAGAAAATATGTAAATGGCGTGGAAGATATGTCGCTTCCTTCCAGCAGGTCATATGGTTTTAATCTGAACATTAATTTTTAAATCAGCAAAATGAAGATTAACTATATTCTCTTAATATGCGTTGCCTCTATTTCTTTTTTTGGATGTAAAAAAGATCTGTCTGAGGTGAATGAAAATCAAAATGCACCTGCGAATGCAGATCCGCAATTTTTATTGTCAAATATTATTTACCAATCGGCAAAAAATAATGCGGAAGAAGGATGGAAAAATGGAAACCTCCTTGCACAATTCACCAGCAATATTGAATTTTTTCCAATCGACCGGTATGACGTTGGCACGAACACTGAATTATGGAATGCCACCTATCGTTTGCTCAACGATGTACATTCCATAGAAACATATGCCTCGGGCAATGATGGTTATACCGGGGTTGCACTCGTCATGAAGTCTATGCTTGCTTCACTTCTCACCGATCTTTGGGGAGACGTTCCATATTCGCAATCTATAAAGGGCGTTTCTGATGGGATCTTTGATCCTGTTTACGACACACAGGAAGCGATCTATACAGGAGCTAATGGCATACTCGCCAATCTTGATGAAGCAACACAACTTCTCTCCTCTTCCACCGATATTATCAAAGGAGATATTTTATACAAAGGGGATTTGAAAAAATGGATACGCCTGGCAAATTCGCTGAAGGTGCGGTATCTCGTCAGGATAAGCAAAAAGAAAAATGTGTCTGCCGAACTACAAGCCCTCGTAGATGGAAATATGCTATTAGGGAGTAATGCAGATAATGCGGTCATTCCCTTTTTGGCGTCAGCGCCCAATCAATGGTTTTTGATAAACGAAAGAGATGGACGATATACTGATGTACGCATGAGTAAAACGAGTGAAGACATTCTTGTGCCGCTAATGGATGCCAGGACAGGTGTTTATTTTAAACCAACCGTGGTATCAGTAGCTTCAGGCAATCCGGCCTACAAAGGGTTGCCAAATGGATTAAGCCGCCAGGGCCAGATTGCTTACAATTTTAATGACATCTCTCTTATAGGAAAACTGTTCAGGGATAATATCACAGGCGTCAATGCACCATTGATGACTTATGCTGAACTACAATTTTTGTTGGCGGAAGCGGCGCAAAAAGGGTTGATCAGCGGTAGTGCAAAAAACTATTATGAAGAAGGCATAACGGTATCGCATACTTATTTTGGCACCACTGTGCCACCAGGTTATCTCACGAGTGCAGATGTTATACTGAACGGGACAAACGACCTGGAAAAAATCATGACACAAAAATGGATTTCTAATTTCCTTAATGGTTATGAAGCCTGGTTCGATGTGAGGCG
>JBDSPQ010000354.1:0-10623 GCA_039930305.1 Ginsengibacter sp.
TCCATTTAAGATCTGATAAAAATAAAAAAGACGTTTCTATGGCAAATACAAAAGAAGTAGCCGCCCCGAAAGAACACACAACCGTCCCAAAAAAAACGGCTAAAAAAAAGGCAGTGGATCAACAAAAGTCCGAAAATGATGCAACGGTACGTTTTGGCAAATATTCATTAAAGCTTTCTAACCTTGATAAGATCTATTTCCCGGAAGATGGCATTACAAAAGGAGATGTAATTAATTACTATAAATCGATAGGAAGCTATCTTCTGCCGTATCTTAAAGGGAGACCGGAATCGCTCCTCAGGCACCCAAATGGAATTCATGAACAAGGTTTTTTTCACAAAGATGCTGCTGAAAATGCCCCCGGCTTTGTAGAAAATCAAAAAGTACATTCGGAATCCAATGACAAATACATTGATTACATAGTTTGCAACAACCAGGCGACCCTCACGTATATGAATAACCTTGGATGCATTGAAATAAATCCATGGCATTCTACCACAGCTTCGTTAGAAAAGCCAGACTATCTTATCATTGATATTGATCCGTCAGATAAAAATACCTTCGAACAGGTAATAGAATCTGCGATTGTTTTAAAAGAAATTTTAGATAAGGCGGGTGCACCGGCATTCTGTAAAACATCCGGTGCATCAGGAATGCATATATATGTACCTACCGGTAAAAAGTACACTTACGAACAGGTAAAGGATTTTACCCATCTCGTTTGTATGCTGGCAAATGAACAACTCAAAGCATTTACGACACTAGAGCGAAACCTGAAAAAGAGGGGAAACAAGCATATCTACCTGGATTATCTGCAGAACCGAAAGGGCCAAACCATTTCTTCAGTTTACAGTCTCAGACCCAAAACCGGAGGAACTGTTTCCACACCCCTGGAATGGAAAGAGGTAAAAACCGGATTATCGCCTAAAGATTTTACAATAAAAAACTCTCTCGAAAGGATAAAGAAAAAAGGAGACCTATTTAAAGGAGTAATGGGAAAGGGAATTGACTTAAAAAAATGCCTCAACAATCTTGGGCAGTATAGGAACAAATAAAATCTATATGGAGAATACTCTTTTCAAGAGACTCTTTTTTCTAGGGAGTATCTCAGACTCCTGGCCATCTTTCTTAGCCACAAATTGAGTAATACCATATTGCAGGGCGGTACCTAGTGCTTTTTTAATAATGCCGGCGGATTTCCCCACAACCAATTTTCTGGAAAAATATCCTGCTCCCAAGCCCAATGCCACCTTAAACAAATTGTGCTTCAGGTCAGGCGTTTCTTGCACTTCCTGAATGGTAGACCTTAGTATGTTAGCAGGCTTGAGGCTTGAAAGTATTGTATGAAACTGATCCTTAAGACCAGCTTCCTGAAGCTCGACCTTTCTTTGCATTCTCTTGATTGCTGTATCAAGGTCTTTTGTATTAGCTATTTTCTCAAGCTTCTTATCTGCGATTGTTTCGATATCCATAGGAAAATTTTAATCGACCAGTTCACTAATCAATTTGTTACTCACTGGCTCGCGTAGTACGCTACTACGCACTGAAAACAAAATAAGCCCGATGATAAGATAAAAACCGGCGACAATAAAGAAACCATAATATGCCTCCCCAATCATGTTACCAATAAGCAATGCAGCTCCTATTGAGACACAAAAAATTATTGTAAACAAGATCATAATTAAGATAATCATACTCACTACTGTTGAAGCAAATCCTGATACCTTGTTTATTGCGATGAGCTTAAGCAACTGAACTCTGGCTTCACCATATTCTTTCAGGCTATCAAAAAGCTCTTCTACTGCAGTTGGTTTATCTTCCATTGTTTGTTTTATTTATCATCGGGCATTAAGAGAAAAAAGATACGCTATGTGTAATTACGTATTCATAGAGTTCCGAACATCATTTACATCGCCGCGTACATCACTTTTCATAGCGTTCGCTTTCTCTTTCGCCTGATTAACCAGATCGTTGCCCATGTCTTTTCCTTCAGACACTAAGCTTGACATTTTTTGCTTCGCCTTGTCGTATTTCTCTGAAACAACATCTGCATATTCGCTGTATCTGTCTTTTACAGAGTCGGCCAGGTCGGAACCTTTCTCAGCGATCTTCCTTCTTGTTTCAGTTCCTTTATCAGGCGCAAATAATATTCCTAATACAGCGCCGGCAGCGGCACCTGCTAATACGCTTGCTAATACTTTTCCTGAACCCATAGTTTTAAGTTTTTAATTGTTATTTAATAGTCTTCATTTATTATTTATAATATATACAATATGTTGCCAATTATAAAATTAAATGTCAGAAAATACGGAAATCCACAACTGGCGCGGGATATAACATTGTGTAAAATGTTTTAAATGGGCTTTTGATTATGGTTTTTTGAGTAAAAATTTTCCCACTGTGTGCAGTAAAATTTATTCACAAAGTTCAAATACCGAACATTGTACCACACTGGCGCGTAAATTATTGGAATATAGTTTGGTATATACTAAGGCTTGGCGTATACTATGGCGCTGCACAGAGAAGGAATTAAATTTCAATAAAGATTAAAATTCTATGGAATGTTGTGTTGTCGCTAAACAGCGGTTAAACCACAATTGAGGCGTATTATTACATTAAATTTTTTCAATGAATACGACCAAACCTGACTTGTCCAAATACTTCAATCAATTTTCTGCTGTTGTAACGAAAACCACCGGAAAACCAGGAGCTTTCGTGATGGCGACTTTTACAATTGTTATTTGGGCCGCACTTGGGCCGATATTTGGCTTTTCTGATACATGGCAGTTGGTGATAAATACCGGAACTACCATTATTACTTTTTTAATGGTATTTGTGATTCAGCATTCTCAAAATAAAGACACTATAGCTCTTCAGCTCAAGTTAAACGAATTGATAGCATCCAATAGCAAGGCCAGTAACAGACTGATAAGTATTGAGGAACTGACCGACAAGGAAATTGAAACCATAAAGAAATTCTACTCACAGCTGGCCGAACTGTCCAGAAAAGAAAAGACGTTATTCAAAACACATTCGTTAGACGAAGCAGAGGATAATCATGAAGAAAAAACTAAAAAGTTTACTGCCAGTAAATCAAAAAAGTAAAATATTATACATACTATAAAACTTAAACATGAAAAAAATCAATCAAAAATCACTTATCGCGTTAGCCTTGATCTTAACAATATCCTTAAGTAGTTGTGAAGCAATTGCCGGTGTTTTCAAAGCGGGAATGTGGTTTGGTGTAATTGGTATTATATTGATCGTCGCCCTGATTTTTTGGTTAGTGAATAAAGCCAGAAAATAGCCATGTTCCGGTCACTCCTTCACCGCCAGCAGCCAGTTATTTGTAAATAGCCGGTTTGCTGTTTTTTATATTTCTCTGGATTCCATGTCAGGAGATATATCAAACGATTTTTACAATTAAGCGGTGTAAAAATGAATTGGGATTGTCATTTTACCTGACGCCATGTACACTATAGCCATTCTGCCAAAATGCAGTTGTTACGGGTGATTCCCTGTATGAAGTATTCTTGGTTTGTTGAAGGCGATTTTTAATAATTTTTTATAAATAATAATGCTGAAAAATATTGTTGATAAAATTGCAGACCGGATAAGAATAGGATATTTAGCTGCATTTCTGCTGCTTTTATTGTCTTACATTCTCACTTTCTCATCCACACAAAAACTTATTCAACATGCTAATTCAGTAAATCACACTAATAGGGTAATATACAATCTTGATAATATAATAGCTGCGGTAAATAGGTGCGAATCTGATTTTCGCGGGTATTTGCTTACCAATAAACCATCACTATTTAGTGATTATCAGATAAGCCGTCAAAATGCGGATTCTACTCTTGTGACAGTACAAAAGCTTACCAGCGATAATCCATACCAGAAAATAATACTAACCAGGGTGGGCAGTCAAATGAATGTAACTTTTCAAAAAATGGCTAATGGGTTTTCGGCAGGAGATTCGCAACCGGGAAGAGCTGACAGCGTCGACAGCAACATTGAAGATGTAATCCAAAATATGACCGCTCTTGAAGAATCTATTCATAAAAGCCAGCGTGAAGAACAGCGCCTTCTCTCCTTAAGGTCCGGTAACGTACGGCAATATACCAATGCAATAAAAATTATTAATGTTATCTCTATTATTATTGCAATTTTTTTAACCGTTTATTCTGTCATCACTTTTAATAGGGAGAATAAAGCCAGGCTTTTGGCAGATCAGCAAACTCTTGACTTTCGGAAT
The DNA here is from genome assembly GCA_039930305.1 of Ginsengibacter sp. Taxonomy (GTDB): domain Bacteria; phylum Bacteroidota; class Bacteroidia; order Chitinophagales; family Chitinophagaceae; genus Ginsengibacter. The sequence continues at coordinate 4,259 of JBDSPQ010000354.1, forward strand.
CAGCTTGAACAGAGATTCGATGAGCTTGCGTCAGTAAACATGGAGTTAATCGAATTAAGAAATATTGAAAAGTTTTCGGTAACAGGACGAATTTCAAGGACCATCGCCCATGAAGTGCGAAATCCGCTTACGAACATAAATCTTGCGGTAGAACATTTGCGCGCAGACCTTGATAGCGATGAAGAAACGAATATGTTATTCGAAATGATAACAAGAAATTCCGAAAGGATTAATCAACTGATAAGTAACCTATTAAATTCTACAAGAACTTCAGAGCTCAAATTCAAAAAGGCCAATATTAATGAGGTGCTCGATAAGAGCCTGGAATTTGCGCAGGACCGAATTGAGCTCAAGAGGGTCAAGGTCATAAAAAACTATGATCCTGGTATTTGCCTTATCAGAGTGGACGAGGAAAAAATCCATATTGCATTTCTGAATATTATTGTAAATGCCATAGAAGCGATGGAAGACAATGGTAAACTTTATCTTTCGACAGAAAGTATAAAGGACAGATGTGTGGTGAAGATTAGAGACAACGGAAAAGGGATGAACAAAAGTGATGTAGATAAACTATTTGAACCTTATTTCACTACGAAAGAAAACGGACACGGATTGGGACTGACGAATACCCAAAACATAATTTTAGGCCACAATGCGAATATATCTGCAGAAAGCGCACCAGGCAAAGGAACAACCTTCACTATTACGTTTAATTTTGCATAAAGCAAACCCTGGCACCTTACTATAGTTTTACACCCTAACATTCCGCAGACAAATTCAGAACGGCGCACATGAAAAAAGCCCCACTTCCGTGGGACTTTGCAAAATAATATGGAAGAATTTCAATTATAAATTTTGGATCCAGTCGATAACTTCATCTTTAGTCTTTCCAAGCTTTTGCTGTAATTTTCCAACGAATTCATCATCTTTTCCTTCTTCGCGTTTCAGATCATCGTCGGTAAGGTCCGCATAGGCCTTTTTGATCTTGCCTTTCGTTTCGTTCCAATCTCCCTTTAATTTTAATTTCCAGCTTTCCATAATAATGTTTTTCAGGTTATAAAAAATTATGCCCGGTTGATAACTTTCAGCAATATTGCAATAATTGCTATTACCAAAAGAATGTGAATAATGCCACCTGTGTAGAAGCCTCCGAGAAAGCTGATTGCCCAGATGATCACTAGAATTACCGCGATAACATATAATATGTTTCCCATGTTGAAAAAAAATTTAGGTTAAAAAAAAATTGATACGGAAATATAATACATAAAACTCTGCCAAAAGTATTTTTTTAATAGAAAACTAGGCTAATGCAGGTGAGCATACATATTAAGTAAGAAAATAATAGTTGCGCATCATTTGAATGTGGAAATTGCTCTACGGAATGTGGCTGAATACTATTTACATTCCAAGCAAGTTCTTCAATATCAAATTTTGAGCTTATTAGGTATAACTTACGGTAAGCGATTTATCTTTAGAGTATGAAAAAAAGGAGTGTCAGTGTTTATACATATATAAAAACTGTCCTTAAAGAGTTTTCAGCGGACGATATTTTAAAGTATAGCGCGTCACTTGCTTATTATACAGTTTTTTCCATAGCTCCATTGTTGATTATTGTTACAACACTTTCGGGGCTCTTCTTCGGAAAAGAGGCTGTTCAGGGAGAGATATATGTACAATTGCGGGGATTAGTCGGAAACATGGCTGCTGAACAAATACAGGATATAATTAAAAATATTCACCTAACGGGAAACAGCACTTTTGCGAGCATTGCCAGCACAGGAATTTTACTCGTTGGAGCCACCACGGTATTCGGCGAAGTGCAGGATTCTTTAAATAAAATATGGGGACTTAGGGTTAAAACAAAAAAGATATGGTGGAAACTTATATTAACAAGACTTCTTTCGTTCTCTGTAATTCTTTGCATCGGCTTCATTATGATGGTTTCCCTGGTATTAAATGCCATGGTTTCAGCATTTGGCAAGTTCCTGGGTCAGTATATTGACAATTTTGGTGTATATTTCATACAAGTCACTGAAAGCATTTTATCATTTGCTATTACGTCTTTTTTATTCTCGTTGATGTTTAAAGTACTGCCTGATGCCAGGATAAAATGGAAGGATGTTCTGTTTGGAGGATTAGTCACTGCCATGTTTTTTACCTTAGGAAAACTTGGTATTGGGTTTTACCTTGGAAGCACCAATCTTACTTCTCTGTACGGGGCAGCCGGATCAATAATAATAATTATGATATGGGTCTATTATAGTTCAATTATCCTTTATCTTGGCGCTGAATTCACGAAAGTACATGCGAAATTATATGGCGGGAAGATATTGCCTAACGACTTTGCAGAGTGGATTAAGATTGAGGAAAAACATGCTTCCAATCCTGAATTAAAAAATAAAGAATTAAAGTAACTTTACAAACTCTTAATAGTTTACCCAACATATGAAGAAAAAAATACTAATCATCGATGATGATTTGGATATGTGTTCACTGCTTAGTCGCTTTCTGAACAGGAAAGGTTTTGACACTGAAGTGGCGCATAATGGTGCAAAAGGATTAGCAAGATTTAATGAACAGCATTTTGATATTGTATTGTGTGATTTCAGGCTGGGTGATAAGGATGGTAAAGATGTACTGCTTAAAATAAAGGAGGCAAACTCGTATACCATTGTAATCATTATTACCGGGTATTCAGATATTAAAACTGCTGTTGATGTAATAAAGTTGGGTGCATATGATTACATAACCAAGCCGCTCATTCCTGATGAGGTGATAAATGTTATTGAAAAAGCAATGGCAGCTCCTTTGAATGAAGCGATTACGCCAACCATCAAGGCTAACGCCAAAGACAACAAAAGACAGTATTCTACCTCGGCGAATAAGGAATTTTTAGTAGGACAGGATGGTGAAACCGCACGTGTTTATAAGCAGATAGAAATAGTTGCTTGTACTAACTACAGCATCGTTCTGTATGGCGAAAGCGGAACGGGTAAGGAAGTGATTGCAAAAACAATACATGAGGCGAGCAACCGGAAAAATAGGCCTTTTGTGGCTATGGACTGCGGCACCCTCTCCAAAGAACTGGCTGGAAGCGAGCTCTTTGGACATGTAAAAGGTGCTTTTACCGGTGCCATTTCCGACAAAGAAGGTCATTTTGAGCTTGCCAACGGAGGCACCCTGTTTCTTGATGAAGTGGTAAACCTTTCACCAGAAGTGCAGGCAGCCCTGCTTCGGGTAATACAGGAAAGAAAGTTTAAAAGAGTAGGCGGTTTAAAAGAAATGGATGTAGATGTAAGAATAATAGTAGCATCTAACGAAAACCTCCAGGAAGCGTACAAAAAGGGTAAGTTTCGTGAAGACCTTTATCATCGCTTTAATGAGTTCTCTATCAATTTACCCCCATTAAGAGAGCGTAAGGCCGATATTCCATTATTTGCTGATTTTTTCCTGGATAAAACTAATGATGAACTTAATAAAAATGTAGAAGGTTATGATGATGATGTGATGGAAATGTTTATAAACTACAGCTGGCCCGGAAATCTTCGGGAATTCAGAAATGTGGTGAGAAGAGCGGTTCTATTAACTCCCGAGGGTAAAATTAATTCGAATGTGCTGCCTTGGGAAATCACCAACTCACAATCAGAATCAAAATACTATTCCGGTTCAGCGCCCCTGGCAAAAGCTGAAAATGGCGATCTTAAAGAAATTGACCTGAAGGATGCGGCGGCAAGGGCTGAGTATGATACCATCATGAACGTACTTAAAGAAGTAAATTTTAATAAAACCCGCGCGGCTGAAATTTTAAAAATTGACAGAAAAACTCTGTATAATAAAATTAAAATCTATCAGTCACTCTAGTCCGGTTCGATTACCTCTCTTGTTAATTTTTGGGTACATATTTTGTCGTTAGTAAATTTCAAGTCAACCATTAAACGAATTTTATGATGAATGAAAAGGAAGAAATGACCACTGTTACCGCAGTGCTTGAAAAACTTCGTGTAAAGAATAACGATAAAGAATTCAGGATGACCCCCGACGGGTTTACACCTGGTAATAATAAGTTTTACGAACCTGAGGACCTTAAAATTATTCGAACTTATCGTTTTGAAGGGGAATCCGACCCTTCAGACTCTTCCATTATTTACGTGATTGAGGCAAATGACGGATTAACGGGATATAGTATGGATGCCTACGGTGTTTATAGTGATCATGGAAATGATGGCTACGATGATTTTATTAAAAAAATTCCGGTAGAAGAAAGGGACGAACAACAGATTTTTGAATCCTGATAATTCCATTTACCGATATATTCTTCTCACCTCGTCCTTGTATTTTTCCATTATTACCTTTCTTTTTAAACTCTGCTTTGGGGTCATTTCACCCGTTTCCACACTCCAGGCATGAGGTAATAATTCGAATTTTTTTATCTGCTCCACATGGTTAAAGTGTTGATTGAAAAAGCTGACTTCATTTTTATATAGTTCCTGAACTTTCTCATTTCGCAACATCTCTTCATTTGAACCTGCTTTTACATTATTATTTTCACACCACTTTTGCAGCGCATCAAAAGAGGGAATTATGAGGGCGCCAACATATTTTTCTTCAGCACCTGTTACCATCAGATTTTCAATATAGGGCGATTCCTTTAGCTTATTTTCAACGGCAATAGGGGCTACATATTTACCCCCGCTTGTCTTAAACATCTCTTTTTTTCTATCGGTAATTTTCAAAAATGTATTGTCTACTATCATCCCGATATCCCCCGTTTTAAACCAGTCATTTTCCATTACTTCTGCCGTCAGATCAGGCCGCTTATAATAGCCCATCATTACGTTTGGCCCTTTGCATAATATTTCGCCATCACCAGCTATCCTTACCTCGACATTGTTTATCAACGGTCCGACCGTTCCAAACATTCTTTTTGACACATCAAAGCGATTCACGCTAATAACCGGAGAGGTTTCAGTAAGTCCATATCCTTCCATAACAGGAATATTTGCTGCGGTAAAAATCCGGATGAGTCTCACCTGGCAAGCTGCCCCACCGGAAATAATGCACTGGATTTTGCCGCCAAGTGCATCTCTCCACTTTGGAAAAATAATTTTATTCGCGAGGCCGAGCTGAAGTTTATAAAGGGGCGGCAGGTTTTTGTTGATTTCAAATTTAGTCGCAAGATTGTGTGCCCAGAAAAATAATTGTCTTTTTATGCCGGTTAGTTGACCCCCTTTTTCCATGATCCTGTCATAAACTTTTTCGAGAAGTCGTGGTACGGTAGTAAACAAATCCGGCTGAACTTCTTTAAGATTGTCCGCTATCGTTTCAAGGCTTTCCGCATAATAAATTGTAGTGCCCGCAAACAGGTACAAATAAGAAATCATTCGTTCAAAAATATGATTGAGGGGTAAAAAACTAAGAGCTTTCATATCAGTGCCGGGTGGAAAGTACGGTAGACTGTCAAAAACATTACTCAATATATTATTATGCGAAAGCATAACCCCTTTGGGCGATCCCGTAGTACCGGATGTATAAATTATAGTGGCAAGATCGCTGTTAACGATTTCTCCGGAAATAGCCGCTACGTCGGTCATAGAGGCATCGTCAGCAAGTAACAAGATTTCCCGCCAGTGGCGTACTCCGTTTATGTTCTCAAATGAATAAATTTCTTTGAGAGAAGGTATGCCCGGTCTCAGCGTATTTAGTTTTTCATATAGATCTTTGTCATTTACGAATACTATTTTGACGGCTGCATCATTAAAAACAAATTGTAATTCACTTTCGCTGATGGTTGGATATACAGGTGTAAGTACTGCACCTGTTTTTTGAACGGCAAGGTCCAGCATTATCCATTCAGGACGGTTTTTTGACACTACTGCGATCTTATCCCTGCCTTCCGGTGAGCCGTCACCCCTGCCGACACCCAATTTCAGTAATCCTGCGGCGAGCCTGTTTACCATGTCAGAAACCTGCTGCACACTATATTCTTTCCATGTACCATTTTCTTTCGAAGCAAGCATGGCCCTGCCTGGTTGCTTTGTTAGCTGCATCTCAATACAATCAAACAATCGTGAAGCGTTCATATTAACAATTTATGTCTTTCAGTAGAGATATAAAAATATAGAATTGATCATACATCAGATCAGGATGAAATTAAGCCATACTAAAGGAATGTTTAGAGTTTTATAAGCCTGGAAAACCCGGTGTGTAGTTAGTGGTAGTATTGGCGCTCAGGCACTTTCAGGATGCGACCATTCTGAAACTTATTAAAAGCAACATACTCTTCTGAATGTGTGCCCGTCCAGTTTTGATAGGCTGATAAATTTTGTGCTGCGCCAAATATCCATTGGTTGTAGGCTGGAAATAAA
>JBDSPQ010000355.1:0-3048 GCA_039930305.1 Ginsengibacter sp.
GCAAACATGAATTTTGTTCCTGGCATTGTTAGACTATTTTTTTCTTAAACTATTTTTAAGGTAAAAAATTGTAATTACCTGCATTTTGCGATTCATTTATTTGAGGCGCAAAATGATAATAAATTTAATTAACCTGTGTTGAAATTTAGAGCCGTTTAGTTTTATGTCGATCATACTCCGTAAAAAAGATATTTACTAATCCCTAACCGACAATTCGAGACCGTGTTTGCAAAATGATAGCATCCTGGACTTAAAGGGTGTATGGCTTGTATCTCTTTTTCTACAGCGAAATATATAATGAGTAACTATTTACACATTTGATTTATTGTTACTTTCTCAGTCTATTTATTTTAAGCGTAATTATACTGGCATACTTGTAGTACATCGCAATTAATCCTTGTCTGTACCATTCTCTTATTCAATATTAAAAAATTACTTATGGATCTCGTATGTTTTTGTCATATAAGGTGGAATTTTGTGTTCCAAAGACCGCAACATCTTTTAACCCGGTTTTCGAAATATCAAAGGGTGTTTTTCGTAGAAGAGCCTATTTATGAGTCGGGTGAAAAGAACTTCCTGGAGATCTACCAGGCGGGTGAAAGATTATGGATTATAACGCCACATTTACTGGAAGGCTATAGTCCTGATGACACAATCTTTCAGCAAAAAATATTATTAAAAAATCTCTACCAGGATTTCTCTATCAACCGTTACATGCACTGGTATTACACTCCTATGGCTCTCAATATAAGCAGTCATTTGCAGCCTGAAATGATTATTTATGACTGTATGGACGAGCTTTCAAATTTCAAGTTTGCACCACCGGATGTAAAACAAAAAGAAAAGGACCTATTCAGGCTTGCTGACCTTGTCTTTACCGGCGGCCATAATCTTTACCAGGCAAAAAAAGATTCCCATCATAACATCTTTCCGTTTCCCAGTAGTATAGACAAGGAGCATTTCATGCAGGCAAGAAATAATTCTATGGAGCCATGCGACCAGGCTAGTATTCCCCGTCCGCGTTTTGGCTTTTATGGAGTAATAGACGAGCGCTTTGATGCGGAATTAATAAGAGAAGTGGCGACTCGAAGACCGGAATGGCAATTCGTATTGATAGGGCCTATAATAAAAATTGATCCGGCTATTTTACCGCGTCTTGAAAATATTCACTACCCAGGGCCTAAACAGTATGAAGAACTACCCGCCTGGCTTTCCGGCTGGGACATAGCAATGATACCCTTCCTGCTAAACGATTCCACCAAATACATCAGCCCTACAAAAACGCCCGAGTATTTAGCTGCAGGGGTACCGGTAATATCTTCCTCCATTGTTGATGTGGTAAATCCTTATGCTATAGATGGGCTGGTGCACATTGCCGATAATGCAAACGCATTTATTGAGGCAGCGGAGAAAGAGCTATCAATTACTGATAAGGCCCGCTGGTTGCAGAAAGTCGACTTCTTCCTAAAAGAAAATTCGTGGGATGAAACCTGGCGGCAAATGGTACACCATATCAATACCACTTTACAAAATAAAAAAACTACAACGATTACTATAAAAAGGGAAGGTGCTTATGTTTGATTATATGATCGTAGGTGCAGGCTTTGCGGGTAGCGTGCTTGCAGAGAGACTTTCTAAGACAGGTAAATCAATCTTACTCGTAGAAAAGCGTAACCACATTGCAGGAAATGCATTTGATTTTTATAATAACGACGGCATCCTTATCCATAAATACGGGCCTCATATTTTTCACACGAACTCCAAAGAGGTCTTTGAATACCTAAGTAAGTTTACCAATTGGAGACCATACGAACACAGGGTGCTCGCAAGCGTGGATGGGCAGTTGCTGCCCATTCCCATCAATCTTACGACCATAAATAAAATGTACAACCTGAATTTGAACTCAGATGAACTGTCTGCATTTTACACTGCACGCGCAGAAAACATAGCGCCTGTGCGCACTTCGGAAGATGTAGTAGTAAGCAAAGTAGGCAGGGAATTGTATGAGAAATTCTTTAGGGGTTATACCCGTAAGCAGTGGGATCTTGATCCTTCCGAGTTGGATGCTTCCGTGACAGCCCGTGTGCCAGTGCGAACCAACAATGACGACAGGTATTTCACGGACACATACCAGGCAATGCCCTTGCATGGCTATACTAAAATGTTTGAAAAGATGCTCGACCAGCCGGGCATCAAGGTGCTGCTCAATACAGATTATAAGGAAGTATTGGGCACTATACCTTTCAGAAAAATGATCTACACAGGCCCCATTGATTATTATTTTGATTACTGCTATGGCAAACTTCCTTACCGCTCTCTTGAATTTAAATTTGAAACGGTGGATGCTGAAAAGTTTCAGCAAACAGGAACTATTAACTACCCTAACAGCCAGCCATACACGAGAATAACTGACTTCAAATACCTCACCGGCCAGGTGCATCCCAAAACCAGTATTGTTTACGAATTCCCAAAGGGTGAGGGAGATCCTTACTATCCAGTTCCCCGCTTAGAAAATGCTTCTCTTTATCGACAGTATGAAAAGCTTGCAGCTGATACAGAAAATACGTTTTTTGCGGGGAGGCTTGCTACTTATAAATATTATAATATGGACCAGGTAGTTGCGCAATCCTTAACGCTGTATAAAAAGTTAATGCAAACCGAACCTCATTCTTATGTTACCGAACAGGCAGCATACCAGCTATAAGCCTGAATACTGGGGCGGCATCGAGTGCACCATTAATCGTGTTAATGATAGATTTTTGGATCAACTGCATTGCGCAGGTCATTATCAAAGAGGTGATGACATCGACCGCATAGCAGAACTTGGCATTACTAAACTGCGCTACCCTGTTCTATGGGAAAAACATCAACCGGATTACGATGTAGTTCCTGAATGGGGCTATACCGTCCAACGCCTCGATCAAATAAGGAAACATAATATAGTGCCGATTGCCGGACTTTTGCATCATGGAAGTGGCCCTTCATTTACCAACCTCGCCGATGATAATTTTCCAACGCTTTTTGCAGCGTATGCATCTGCGGTGGCCA
>JBDSPQ010000356.1:0-3042 GCA_039930305.1 Ginsengibacter sp.
CAGGATCTGAATTTGGATAAGGACTGCCGGGATCGCTTGTCGCAGTTCCGTAAAACCAGGTTTGCTGCGATGTGCCTTTAATTTTTGTGAGTAGCAAGGAGAGCTCCTGGTAATAGTAAGCAAGTGAATGTCCGTTTCCGAATGGCGTCTGATAGGTTGAGGCAGGTACAAATTTTTTTTCGAGATTACTTTGAGTGACAACAACCGAGTCAAGCATCCCGCTAGCAGAATCTTTAAAGATATAATATGTGTTAAGGGGGAATTGAACATAAGCTAACGCTTCAGGATTAAACTGAACATACGCCGGATCTGCAGGCTGATCTTTATGATCTTTCTTGCAGGAGACGCAAAAGAAGTAAAAAGCTAATAATAAGAAAATTGAAATTTTCATAGTAAAGTGTTTAAAAATGAGATTGTGATGAAATCACAGATTAGTCTTTTATCCATTAAACCAAACCACAGTGGAGGAACTAGCGAAAGCAAAACCATAAAAGAAAAACATGCGGAATGTTCTAGAGATTTATCATGATGTAAAAGCATGTCGAGCGAACGACTGGCATACATGTGATGGTGGGCATGACTTTCCACTTGTACGTTTACCTGCTGGTTAAAAAAAATGATGAGCAAAAGAAAAACATTTTCATAGTAAAGATCTTTTTAAGAAGGTTTTTAAACGACGAATACTTTGAATAAATAAATGAGAATCTCCCGAAAAAATTAGTATAAAATTTAAACCAATTGATTCATTATCCGATTCATTTATCGTTTTTAAAATGTTTATAACTTAATTTTTATAATCACGGACGCCTGGGTTAAGAACCCAATATTATTTTTCCCGATTAATATTATTTTTTGATTTGTAAATGCTACGCTTGCTGCTTTCTTTTTATTTTGATGAGCGCTTATAAAAAAGGGAATACTAACTATGTCTGCAACCAGTCCGGTCACGGCAACATAGTCCCAGGCGTTTGCGCGGTCAGAAAACCCGTATGTATTAACCGAGATCACTGCTCCACCGAAAAGAAGAGCTGTACCGCCACCTAATAAAACCCAGGCAATAGTTCTTTGACTTTTTGCCTTTTTCAAAAAGAAAGCTCTGGAATCTTTCTGATTTGTTATAGTCTGCCCAAATGATATTGTAACAAAAAGGGAAAGCAGGAGAGAAAAATAATTTTTTTCATGATAGAAATTAATGACTATTTAGTCAAACGATCTTATTCTGAGAAACGGAGCGCACTGTACTCCTTTTCTCAGAACTATTAATTACATGCTGGCAATTGAGATGGGTATGCGGTTGTATAAGAATTATTTTTCCAGCAATTATTACTTCCGCTTCCATCCCACAACAGGTCTACACCAGGCAAGGGTAATCCCTGGGGTGGAGCAGTGCCATTATTCACAAGCTGGTTGTGCATGATTTTAGCTCCATCCGGATTGGGTTCAATATCAGCGAATGCTTCAGGTGGAAGGCCGCCAAGCGCGCCGAGTATCACAGTACTCACGGTTGCTATGCCCGTAAAATTATTATTGTCAATTTGATTATTTTTTATGGTAGCCTTATCCACTCCTACCAGCAAAATTCCTGAACCACTTGGTACGAGCGCTTCAAAGCCGCCGCCGGGAGAGGCAAAATTTATATGATTGTTGTTTTCTACTTTGTTTTCATAGACTGAAATATCTGAACTGGTTTTTACATCAAGCCCCGGCAAGAGGATGACGAGTATACCTGCCACATTATCATAAGTGTGATTTTTGAAAGCCCGTACATAAGAACAGTTCTCTATTTCTAATCCATTTACATTTGCGAAAGCAATATTGTCGTGCATTTCCACGCCTTCTGACTGCCCAACATAAATTCCCGTATCAGAACTACCGGTAGCTGAACAGTATTCAATAACCCCATTTTTTGAATGTACCGGGTATAAGCCATATTCATCATTATCAATTGCGGTGATATTCGACAATAAAAAACCATCTATATACTCCAGGTAAACACCATTTTCTGTAAACCCTTTTACGGTTACATTTTTGAGTACAAAACCATCTCCTCCCTTTCGTACCATTATACCACAGTCTTCATCACCCGGATTTTGAATAATTACTTTTTCAGAAAAACAGTCCATACCTATCAATTGAATACCCGATTTAGTAATGGTGATTTCTCCCTTATAAATACCCGGTTCTATCAGGATAACGGCTCCCGGATTTGCTTCATCAACAGCTGCCTGAATTGAGCCGCCTTTATGTACAATTATTGGTCTGGATTTACCCCGGGCAAACTTTTCTGCATCGCATTCATGTTTATCATCCTTTTTACAAGCGCTAAAAAAAATTAAGAAACTAAAAAGGATTGATACTACTGTTGCCGGAACTATTTTGAATTCCGGTAAAAATTTCATGTTAGTTTTTTTCATTTTGAAAAATGTTAGATCGTGATGAATAGATTGACCATTTTAAGTATTCTCTTGTATGAATCAATAGTAGGTTTCCGATATATTCTTTTAGGATACACCCCAGATTACATTAAATAAATTTCCCCATCTGAAACTCTAAAAATTAAATACTACGCGTAACGCAATAAATTTTTAGAGCCGCTTCTTCCATTTGGTAGCGGATAAGGATCGGTATTTAACAATAAGTTTACCTTTTGTAATTCCTTGATGATGCAACAAATAGTGGAATACTGGACAGGATTGTTACGCGCCAGACTAAAATCATTGCGCCGCTTTGTTTGCGGTTTTATTGAAAACTTCTAAACGATTCATAGTATTAATGCCAACGATTTTCTACCTATAGCCTGATTAATACCCAAAAAAAGCAGTAACCTCTTCAATTACTATGTAAATTACATTCAGGTAATCTTGAAGAATTGTAAAAAAACGTCAATCTCATACCCGGCTGATTCTGACAGTTTGCTGGCACATTTGGGCGCACAAACGGCGACCTTGAGGCTAGAAATCAGCTATGATCATGCACCTAAGTAAACCTATTCTCTTTCCTGGTAATAAATGTTGATTGAAGACTGCCGCTGAACCAGTCAAA
>JBDSPQ010000357.1:0-2878 GCA_039930305.1 Ginsengibacter sp.
CTCCAGTACTCATCGCCCATAATGCTTAATGCCCCCTGTGTGCTGCCATGATAACTTTTATTAAAAGCACAAATGTTAGTACGGCCGGTAAATCGTTTTGCTAATTTCATAGCGCCTTCGGTCGCCTCGGTACCTGAAGCAGTGAAAAAAACAGCATTAAGTTCGGCTGGTAAATTTTCCGTTAACAATTTTGCATAGCAGGTCTGAGGTGACAACACCAATTCCCCATTTACCATCACATGCAGGTATTGGTTCACCTGTTTTACAATAGCCTCAATTACCTTCTTATTTCCATGCCCGATATTACCTACGCTAATGCCACCAATCAAATCGATGTATTCCATGTTGTCTGGACCGAAAAGCCTGCAGCCTTCGGCTCTTACTATTTCAATTGCCAATGGCGTAGGTGATGTCTGGCCAATATGGTTTAAAAATATTTGACGGTTGTTCAATTAAGTCGGTTTTTAATATGCAAAGGGAAGCAAAAATCCAGCAATGAAGTTTTTACGAAAGTAATATACCGGATCATGCGCTGTGAGAATACTTTTGCCTGAATAGGTTTAGATACAATTTACTTTGTTGCGTCGCATTAATATACAACCTTTGAAAGGTAAAAGTTTAATACATGGCACTGATTATTGATGTGAAAGGCGTCGGACCAAAATGGGGCAGCAATTGCTACATTGCTCCAAACGCAACCCTTGCGGGAGATATTATTATGGGGGATGATTGCAGCATTTGGTTTAATGCTGTTTTGAGAGGAGATGTCAATACCATTCGTATGGGCAACAAGGTAAATGTGCAGGATGGAGCCGTGATACATTGCACCTATCAAAAGGCTTCTACCACTATTGGAAATAATGTAAGCATCGGACACAATGCAATCGTACATGGTTGCGTTATAGATGACAATGTTCTCGTAGGAATGGGAGCTATTGTAATGGATCATGCCAAAATTAACTGTAACTGCATTATTGCTGCGGGGGCGGTAGTTTTAGAAAATACGGTTATTGAGGAGGGAAGTATTTATGCCGGAGTTCCTGCCAGGAAAATAAAAAACATTCCACAAGAGTTGATAGACGGAGAAATTACCAGGATTGCCAATAATTATATTATGTATGCGGATTGGTTTAGACCCGGGAATTAGTTCTGATGACAAAAGGGAATAATTTTTAAAGGCACATTAAACCGTGCCTAAATACAGAGGTCATATAATACTTCGTTAAATGAAAAAGATATTAATCGCATTGGTATGTGTTTTGACCTTTACGGGCTGTTCTGTTTTTAGGAAAAACGAAAAGTACGGATGTCCCACTAATGGAAAGAATGTTGGTGCCGAAAAACTTTTGTCCGGTGACAAGGATGCAACAAAAGCAATGAGAAAAGCGAAAAAATTTAAATCATAAATAATAAAAGATCCGAATAAATAAATCCCAACCTATGTGTTATCATTTAAAAACTGAATATGGAGGCACAGAAGCCGTTATCGACGACAACTGTGGTGTATCCAAATTCTATTCCATTGCAGATGTTCTTTCAGCAGGATTGCGTGTGAAATTTATCAACCAGGTAGATGATGCTGACACACTTGATTGGGATTTCCGGTACAAAAATCATTTCCTTACGCTACATTATAACATTTTCAACGGCGTTTCTATATTGCCGCACAACACTAAAGGCATGGCTAAGGAAAATAGGGCGGTGATAGAGGTAGCCAGGTTCCTTGAGAAAAATGCTTTTTAATATGAGAGTGATTTTCGTCTCTTCACCACTTCTTATTCCCAATTGAATCAAGAATCGTTAAATAACTAACATATCGTTCACCGGAAATCTTTTCCTGGTTTACGGCGTACTTTACGGCACATTCTGGTTCATTAACGTGCAGGCAATTATTAAACCTGCATTCATTTATCAATTTTCTCATCTCCGGGAAGTAATGTGATAATTCTTCTCGTTCGATATCCATAAGAGCAAATTCTCTAAGACCAGGTGTATCTATAATCTTACCATCACCGGGCAGATCAAACATTTCAGCAAAAGTAGTTGTGTGCAAGCCCTTTCCGCTCCAGCCACTCACATCTTGTGTTTTCAAAGAATATTCCGGAAACAATTTATTGATGAAAGTTGATTTACCTACTCCGGAATGACCACTAAGCATGGTTGTTTTATTTTTAAGCAATTCTAAAATTTCTTTCATTCCACTGCCTTTTTCAAGACTTAATGGAAGCACTTCGTAGCCTGCTGACATATAATCGCATTTTACCCCTTCCAGTTTTTCAAATTCTTTCTTTTTATAAATATCTGTTTTGTTAAAAACGATGATGGCAGGTACATGATAGGCTTCAGAAGCCACCAAAAACCTGTCTATAAATCCCCTGGATGTTTTCGGGTCTTTAAGGGTTGCAAACAAAATACTTTGGTCAAGATTGGCCGCAACAATATGGTGTTGGTGTTGGTTGTGGGGCGATTGCCTCGTGATGTAATTATGCCGTGGCAAGATGTCCGTAATCATCACAAATCCGTCCTCTGTATCTTCCTGGCTGAACTCTACGCGATCTCCCACGGCTATGGGATTCGTTGAAGTAATGTCCTCTATCTTGAAACGACCTTTAATGCGCGCATTGAAAACTTTGCCCCCGGCATCCTTTAGCTGGTACCAGCTGCCGGTTGATTTATATACCTGACCCGTCATACGTGCAAGTTAAGTGTTGGAAAATAATTCATTTGCAAGGTGACGAAACGCTCACGGGAACTTTCTCAAAACCGTATAACGCAGCAAAAGTTCCAGCAGTAAAAAAGCCATGGCTGCGAAAACAAAAATGTAGAATTTCTCGGTCGCACGGTGGTAGGTAGTAATTTGTACTTTAGATTTTTCAAG
>JBDSPQ010000358.1:0-4757 GCA_039930305.1 Ginsengibacter sp.
CTTTGTCCGGATCTTGTCTTCCGCCCTTTCTAAACTAAGCCCGTTAACGGCTATCGGCCCAACGTTAGGTATATAAATATCTCCCTGTTCATTCACACGCAGGCTATATCTTTTTTCGCTATACCCAAATATTGAAACGATGATCTCATCATCGGGACCAAGAATATATCCTGCCGGTGCAGGTATCCTTAAATTAGGCTCGAAAACGAGGCTGTTGGTAGTAAATAATTCGGAACCGAAAA
This sequence comes from Ginsengibacter sp., assembly GCA_039930305.1. Taxonomy (GTDB): domain Bacteria; phylum Bacteroidota; class Bacteroidia; order Chitinophagales; family Chitinophagaceae; genus Ginsengibacter. The sequence goes on from JBDSPQ010000358.1 coordinate 243, forward strand.
TAGTAGCATCATTTTTAAATTTCTGTACTGGAGTGGATGATAATGTATCACGCCTGGCATCTAAGTTATTTTGAGAAGATTCAGTTTCACTAACAGCATCATCACCCGGCCTAAGGACATTCTGTGCCAAATGCAGCCGGTTCTTTAGTTTGGTAATTTCATTCAATGGCAGATTTCTTTCGGCCGCAATCTGGAAAAACCGGGTTTCCGTTAAACCCGCATCTGTTGCCTTTTTATACATGTCCTGTAGCTCGGCATCACTATAGTTGTCGACATTTACCGTACTCAGGTTGTTGGTATTAAACAGATCAAACTGGGCCTTAACATGAATTGAACATAGAACAGTAGCAAACAGGATTAATAAAACCATTCCGGCTTTTTTCATTGATTTGTTTTTAAAGCATGCTATTCTAATTGATTGCGAATTAAAGACGCGTGCTAAGTTACCAATATTTCTATTCATAGATTTCCTGAAACTCAATGTCTGCAAGCTTTTCGTTCCCGATTGATGAAAAAGTAAAGCAATAATTTTCTTGTCTCATGGAAAATTCGAAATTGGCAAAGGCGGACGACCTGCCTTTATGAAATAGTGTTATTTGTTTCGGCATTGTCTGAAGGGAAGTTATTAATAAAGTCTTTTTAAATATTCCCCATAGCCGCTTTTTTCAAATTTTTTGGCAAGCTGACTCAGCTGGTCTTTGTCGATAAAATTCATTCGGTAGGCAATTTCTTCAAGGCAGCCAATTTTAAAACCCTGCCTTTTCTCTATCACCCTTACAAATTCTGAAGCGTCGTGCAATGATTCAAAAGTGCCGGTATCGAGCCAGGCAAAACCACGATCCAGCACAGCGACCTTCAATTTTTTTTCCGATAAATATTTTCGGTTCACGTCAGTAATTTCATATTCACCTCTCGGGGAAGGTTGGATATTTTTAGCGATTTCGACCACCTTATTATCATAAAAATACAAACCTGGAACAGCATAGTTGGATTTTGGGTTGGAAGGCTTTTCCTCAATGCTAATTGCTATAAGATCTTTGTCAAATTCCACTACGCCATATCTTTCGGGATCGCTAACGGAGTAAGCAAAAATTGTTGCGCCCTCCGGATCAACGGAACGCTGCAACATTTTTGAAAAACCGCTTCCATAAAAAATATTATCACCCAGTACCAGCGCGACAGAATCGGAGCCTATAAAATTTTCTCCAATTACAAATGCCTGGGCAAGCCCGTTAGGCTTTTCCTGTATTTCATAAAGCAAATTACACCCCCATTGTGTTCCATCACCCAAAAGCCGCCTGAACTGCGGCTGATCCTCCGGCGTTGTAATGATCAATATTTCCTTAATCCCTGCAAGCATGAGGGTTGATAGCGGATAATAGATCATCGGTTTATCATACACCGGCATTAGCTGCTTGCTCACCCCCATCGTGATGGGGTATAGCCTCGTTCCACTTCCGCCTGCAAGGATGATTCCTTTCATTGCTTTTCTTTTTTAATCCTGAATTTCTATTTGAAAAAGTTTCAGCTCCTTATTGTCGTCTATGCTATGCAGTAAATTTCCGGCATTTTGGCCAACCTATCCATACTGCTTCTCGTAATAATTTCTATAGGCTCCGCTGGTTACTTCATCGAGCCATTCATTATTGTTCAAATACCAATCAATGGTTTTCGACAAACCTTCCCCGAATTGGAGTGAAGGCTTCCAGCCCAATTCGTTGGTTAATTTTTCCGCGTCTATTGCATACCGTAAGTCATGTCCCGCGCGATCTTTTACAAAAGTGATCAACTCTTCCGAAGTTCCTTTTTCTCTGCCCAATTTTTCATCCATCTGCCGGCACAATTCTTTTATGATATCGATATTTTTCCATTCGTTGTGCCCGCCGATATTATAAGTTTCACCCACTGTGCCTTTATGAAAAATTATATCGATCGCCCTCACATGATCTTCAACGAAAAGCCAGTCTCGCACGTTCTCGCCTTTACCATAAACCGGTAAAGGTTTATTATGAATAATATTATAAATACAAAGCGGGATCAGCTTCTCAGGAAAGTGATAAGGGCCATAGTTATTAGAGCAGTTGGATACGATAACTGGTAAATGATACGTATGATGGAAGGCCCGCACAAAATGATCGGAAGAAGCTTTGGAGGCCGAGTACGGGCTGCGCGGATCGTATGGGCTTTCTTCTGTAAAAAACCCTTCTTGTCCAAGGCTTCCATATACTTCGTCCGTAGAAATATGGTAAAATAATTTCCCGGAAAGATCGTCACTCCAGGCATCTTTGGCAGCCTGGAGGAGCACTACCGTTCCAAGTACATTTGTCTGAACGAAAGCAAGCGGGGCGCTGATAGAGCGATCTACGTGACTTTCCGCAGCACAATGTAAAACGCCTGTAAATTGATGGGCTTTGAAAAGTTCGTTTACCAGAACTGAATCGGTAATATCTCCTTTCACAAAGGTGTAGTTAGGAGCATCCTCGATGTCTTTCAGGTTTTCCAGGTTACCTGCATAAGTAAGTTTATCAAGATTGACAATTTGATAAGCCGGATACTTCGTAACAAATAAGCGCGTAAGATGCGACCCGATAAAACCTGCACCACCTGTGATTAATATTTTCTGATTCATGAAATCCTTTAGGACGTAAAAATATTTTATGTATTGGACGCGCCTCTAAAAACAGGAATTACTACCTACAAACCTTTAGCAGGGTTTTCATCAATAATTCCGTCCTTGGTCACTTTGCTGATCACACGACCCGGGTTGCCAAGCACCAGCATATTAGCAGGAACATTTTTTGTTATCACGGAACCTGCCCCTACCATTGAATATTCACCTATTTCCACGCCGCACATAATGGTTGCATTCGCTCCAATAGAAGCGCCCTTTCTAACTTTAGTTGGCCTAAATTCATTTTTACGGTCTACGAAACTCCTGGGATTAATTACATTGGTAAAGGTGACGGACGGCCCTATAAAAACATCATCTTCGATTTCAACACTATTATAAACTGAAACATTATTCTGCACCTTTACTCCATTGCCAATAGTAGCATTATTATCCACGAATGTATTCTGACCAAGGTTGCAATTGTTGCCTATTTTAGCGCCCGGCATTACGTGGCAAAAATGCCAGATATGCGTTCCTTCTCCAATTTCTGCACCTTCATCCACTACCGCCGTGTCATGTACATAAAAATTTTTTTCCATATCCAAAAATACCTTTTACTTATTTATTAAAATTAATGGTGTGCAAAAATAGGATTTACCTTTGCTAAATATGCATTATGCGTCAGTCGAGAATTTAAGTAAATCATTTGGCATCAGGAAACTTTTCAGCGGCATCAGTTTCCATATAGAAGAAGGAGACAAAATTGCTTTCGTGGCCCGTAATGGCAGCGGCAAATCTACACTGCTGAAAATTATAGCCGGCCTGGACACCGCAGATGATGGTACGATCTGGGTGCACAAAGATGTGAAAGTGATCATGCTGCAGCAGGATACGGCTTTTCTGAACGATAAATCTATTTGGGATAATATACTCAATATCGATAACCCCGTAGTACGTATTGTGAAAGAATATGAGATGTTGCTGGAAGAAGAAATACAGGATGAAGATCGTGTAAGCCAGCTCGTTACTGAACTTACAGAAGCCAATGCCTGGAACTTTGAAAGCGACCTGAAGCAGATCCTTGGCAAGCTTAGCCTCCATCACCTGAATGAACCGGTAAAAAACCTCAGCGGAGGCCAGCGGAAACGGGTGGCCCTGGCGCAAGCCCTTATTGAGTCACAACTGCATGAAGGCAAATGCCTTCTTATATTGGACGAACCAACCAACCACCTGGACGTGGATATGATTGAATGGCTAGAAGATTTTCTTACCACTCACAAAAGCACGCTGTTACTCGTAACGCACGACCGGTATTTTCTCGATACAGTTTGCAATGAAATCATAGAGCTGGATGATGAAAAGCTTTATGTGTACCAGGGGGACTACGATTATTTCCTGGAACAAAAATCACTAAGGCTCGAAGTACAGCAAAGTGAATTACAAAAGGACAAAAATATTTTCAGGAAAGAACTGGAATGGATGCGCAAGCAGCCAAAGGCGCGTACCACAAAATCAAAGAGCCGGCAGGATGCTTTTGTAGAAGTAGAAGATAGGGTAAATCAGAAAAAAGAAGTAGCGGAAGTATCCTTACAGGTAAAGATGACCAGGCTCGGCGGAAAGGTGCTTGAAATGAAAAAAGTGTACAAATCTTATGATGCTAAGGTTATCATGAAGGGCTTTGATTACACTTTCAAAAGAGGAGAAAGAATAGGAATTGTAGGGAAAAACGGCACCGGTAAATCAACTTTTTTGAAAGTTGCCCTCGATATTGTTCCCCCTGACAGTGGTAAAATAAATCACGGTGATACGGTTGTGTTTGGAAATTTTGCCCAGGAAGGATTGCAATATAAAGAAGACAAAAGGGCCATTGAGTATGTAAAAGACTTTGCAGAATTTTTTCCTTT
>JBDSPQ010000359.1:0-4695 GCA_039930305.1 Ginsengibacter sp.
ATCGGTCACATAATTTTGTAACAATATCCTTAAATCCCCATGCAATACTTCCGGTAAAATGCACCGGCATCTTGAAGCTTTCTTTATACTTTACAATGTGCGTTTTAAAAAAATCGTTCAGCCCATCTTCAATAATATTTTCAATCATATAGTGTCCTCGATTTTCAGCAAGGAAAATAGCGAACGAAGCAAGGTAGCGATTGGGTAACGGTTGGGTATATACAGCGTTTAAAATTTCGGCATCTGTAGTCACAAATTTTGCATCAAACCTCGCCCGCAAATCAGTATCGAAAATGCCATACAGAAAATGCTGGATCACTTTTTTGCCAAGATATGCCCCGCTGCCTTCATCGCCCAAAACGTAACCAAGGCCGGGGCTGTTTTTTACAATTCTGTTCCCATTAAAATAGCAGGAATTGGAGCCAGTGCCGAGTATGCCTGCCATGCCCGGGTTATTTCCGCAGAGCGCCCTCGCTGCCCCGAAAAGGTCTGTATTGATCGTTATCGCAGCTTTTGAAAAAGAATGGTGCAGGCATTTTTTTACCATGGCGATGTTTTGCTTGTTTTTACAACCTGTACCATAGAAGTAAATCTCTTCTACTGAAGATTTCCCCACGACAGGTCGAACATTCCTTTCCAAAACTGCATTAAAGTCATCGCTTTTTACGAAATAAGGACTAAGACCTTCAGTGATGAAAGACGTTTGTTTCTTACCGTTCAGCAGGCACCATTCGGTCTTTGTAGAACCACTGTCCGCAATCATTTTGATGGTTGGCATGTTTATCTCATGTTAATTGAGGAAATTTGCACTTCCAAAATCTAAATTAGATAATTAAGTATTGTATGGTCAAAAAAAAGTTACAGGTATGGTTGCCGTTGTTGTTAAGTCTGTGCATGGTGGCAGGCATGTTCATCGGGTACAGAATAAAAAGGAATATGCCTACCTCGGGAATATTTTTTGTAGGAAAGGAAAGGCCTGTGCAGGAAGTTTTAGACCTTATAAATAATAAATATGTAGACCCTGAAAATGTCGATTCTCTCGGTGATGATGCGATACAGGCAATCTTGTCTCACCTTGACCCCCACTCTATTTACCTGCCCCCAGACGACTTAAAAGGTGCAAATGAAGATCTTGAGGGAAAATTTTACGGTATTGGCATAGAGTTTAATATTTTTAACGACACGATAAATGTGTTGAACGTACTATCCAACGGCCCCTCAGATAAGGCGGGACTAATGGTGGGTGACAAATTTCTGCGAGTCGGAGATTCGATCATAACCGGTAGCAGCATCTCTTCTCAAAAAATTAAAAACTTGCTGCGCGGAACCGGTGGCAGCAATGTGGAGATCACCCTTCTCAGGAATCAGGAAAAGAAATTAATTAAAATATCAAGAGGGTATATCCCTCTTTACAGCCTCGACGCATCTTACATGATAGCAGACTCTGTGGGGTACATACGGCTGAATAAATTTTCTGAAACCACCTATAAAGAGTTCATGCAGGCAGTGGAGGATTTGCAGAAGACTGGCATGAAAAGTATGATCCTCGACCTGAGAGATAACGGGGGCGGCATATTGACCCAGGCAACTAATATCGCTGATGAATTTTTGAGTGGAAACAAATTGATCACCTATACTGAGGGTGTACATTCCGAGAAGAAAGAATACCGTTGCAGCAAAGAAGGTGTGTTTGAAGATGGAAAAGTGGTGGTACTTGCCAATGAGGGAACAGCGTCTGCCAGCGAAGTGCTGATTGGCGCTTTGCAGGATTGGGACCGCGCCACCGTATTGGGTAGACGAACTTTTGGAAAGGGTCTCGTTCAGGAACAGTATCAGCTGAGCGATGGTTCAGGCCTCAGGCTGACAGTGGCGAGGTACTACACCCCATTAGGCAGAAGTATTCAAAAATCTTATAACCATGGAGCGGAGGAATATAATAACGATTTATTCAACCGTTTTCATCATGGGGAAATGAGTTCGCAAGACTCAATTAAACACACTGACGAAAATGCTTATACTACTAAAGCCGGCAAGAAGGTGTATGGCGGAGGTGGCATTACTCCGGATATATTTGTTCCCTACGACACATTATCCATCGATAAGGAAATAACGTTGGGCCTCATAAAAGGTACGTTTAATAGTTTTGTCTATAGAAATTATCTTGAGAACAGGCAAAAGTTTACATCGTATAGTTCGCCAAAAATTTTCGAACAACGATACTTCGTCGATGAAGGAACACTAAACAGCCTGAAAAGCTACGCCGAGAAGGACTCTATAATTTTCGATCTGTCAGATCCGAAAGAGAAAGCCCTTTTGCAAAAACAAATAAAGGAAATGACCGCCCGCCAGATTTGGAGAAGCCAGGGGCTTTACGTAGTAAGCAATCCCGGCGATGAAACCGTAAAAAAAGCCCTGGAATATCTGAAGAACGAGACCCTTGCGCAACTACATTAGTGGCTTCTCTCCATTTTTTTTAACTTTATAAAAACTGATGTATATGTGGCTTAACAGCATTTTAGATACCATAGGTAATACGCCGCTTGTCCGGCTTCATAAGATAGTAAAAGACCTTCCGTGCACCGTACTTGCAAAGGTGGAGTACTTTAATCCCGGAAATTCTATTAAAGACCGTATGGCCTTAAAAATGCTGCAAGTTGCTGAGCAGGAAGGTAAAATTAAACCAGGAGGTACCATCATCGAAGGCACATCAGGTAATACCGGCATGGGGCTGGCACTCGCGGCCTGTGTGAAAGGTTATAAATGCATTTTTACCACTACGGATAAACAGTCTAAAGAAAAGGCAGATATTTTAAAGGCTGTTGGAGCAGAAGTCATTGTTTGCCCCACTAATGTTCCGCCGGAAGACCCGAGATCGTATTACTCAGTTTCGAAAAGACTTGCTGAAGATGTTCCTGATTCCTGGTATGTAAACCAATATGATAATCTGGCGAACAGGCTTGCACATTATGAACAAACCGGCCCAGAGATTTGGGAACAGACTGAAGGTAAAGTAACACACCTCGTTGTCGCAACCGGCACGGGTGGAACTATTGTCGGAGCGGGCAAGTTCCTGAAAGAAAAAAATCCTTCTGTAAAAGTTTGGGCAATTGACAGTTATGGCTCTCTGCTAAAGAAATACTTTGATACGGGAGAATTAGATGAGAAGGAAGTTTATCCTTATATAAGCGAAGGCTTTGGAGAGGATTTCGTTCCTGCCAATTACGATATGCAATTCATTGACCACTTCGAGAAAGTTACGGATAAGGACGGCGCCATAATGGCCCGGCGGATTGCGAAAGAGGAAGGCCTTTTTTGCGGTTATAGCGCGGGTAGCTGCCTGCAGGGATTAATGCAACTGAAGAATGAATTGAAAAAAGACGATGTAGTGGTTTGCATTTTCCATGACCACGGCAGCCGGTATGTCGGTAAAATTTATAATGATCAGTGGATGATGGAACGGGGCTTCCTGGAGGTAAAAACATTTAAAGACCTGGTAAGTGGAAGGGGAACAAAAAGATTGCTTACCATCAAGCCTGCACAGACCGTTGCTGAGGCGATCCAGTTAATGAAACAATACGACATTGAAAATCTGCCTGTAATGAATGGAGAAGGAATTATAGGGTCGCTGAGTGAAGGCGGGCTATTCGATAAAATATTGTCAGACCCGGAAATAAAAAATAATACGGTAGAATCAGTGATGGAGAAAGAGTATCCAATCGTTTCGTTTGATACACCAGTTGAGAAACTTAGCAGGTTGATATCTAAAAAATCCGGTGCGGTTTTAAGTATGGACGATATCGGCAATTACCACATCGTCACCAAATACGATATCATACAAAGTTTAGTTAAGTAAAGTTTATTGGTTTAGGCAAATTATTGATTTCAAATTATTTATAAAGTTTATCTAATCTTTTGTAATAACTATATTAGTATTTTTACGATATATGTTACGTATACGTTACGTCATTAAGTTCGGGTATTTACCCATCCCGGCGTAAATTCATAACCTCTAAGATTAGTCAATACCGCGCTTGTGTATTTTTTTCTACCTAACTATCTTTGTACCAGAAGTTGATTGATGTTGATTTAAGCATTAATCTAAAATATCCAAACTTATCCACTGAAATACTAAAGATCAGAATCTATCCAAATTCCTGAAAATCCAAAAAATCCAGTATCAGTCAACTTCTATTTTTTTGTTCCTTCTAGGAATACTCAAGATTGGAAAACCATAGAAAAAAATTCCTTTGAAAAGCTATTGAATTCAGAAATTCCTTTGAAAAAGACCAATTCATATTTTAAGCCAAGATATTCAATCCTTGTTAAACCAATTCTCTACGCAGATGGTTGATGAACATGCTGCGAAACCCCCAAAGGTCTGCATTAGCAGGCAACATTTTTACTCCCGCAGATAATCTCTGCGGGTTTTTTTGCAATTGAGGTTTCCAAACTTTATAATTGAGTAGGTACATTTGATGCAAAAAAATAGCAGATATGCATATTCATCCAGGTGCAACACCCATGGGGAATCCCAAGAGAGTAATTTCCCTGGTGCCATCTATTACAGAACTTTTGAGCGACCTCGGTTTAAAAAATGAGGTGATAGGTATTACAAAATTTTGTGTACATCCATTAGAATGGCGACTTTCAAAATCAATTATCGGAGGCACAAAAAATATAAATTTAAAAAAGATA
>JBDSPQ010000360.1:0-19332 GCA_039930305.1 Ginsengibacter sp.
CTTCTCCATGCTACAGCGCTGACTACAATATGCTTTTGCAATTCATACAAAATCTTTACCTGGAAGATTATGCTTTTATCGGATTTAATTTTCTCAGCAAATATGAATCCTTACTCAGCCAAAATAAATTGTATACAGAAACATATAATAAAAGCAAACAGTTCACCAAACAATAATTTTACGTCCTGATATTTTAAAACACTTCAAAAAAAAATTATGATTAAACAAATTGCTGCCTTATCATTTTTTATTTTCATTACCATCTGCCTGCCCGCACAGTCGAAAGTAAGCATCGATAAAGTATATGCTGCCTATCTGCGAAATAGCGGTACTATTATGGAAAATAACCAGATTAAGGGTTATTTTTTCCTGTACATGAGCGACAAAATTGATAAGAAAACGAATGAGTATACCCTTCAAATTTTGGATCAGAATCTCAATAAGGTCCGCGAAATAAAATTTGAAGATTCAAAAAAACTCACTCTGCTGGAGTCTGCCTACAACGGCAACAGCCTCTCATTTCTGTTTAAAAATGCCGATGACAAAACACTCGACATGAAAATATACGACCTGGATGGTAAGCTCAAGTATTCATACACTAAGGAATATGACAGAAGAACTGACGACTTGATGAAGCGGTATGAAACCATGCATACGGATGAAGGCACTAACCAAAATGTATTCGATCTGGGAGAACAAGGTTACGTATCGATACTTCCTCTGCGTGATGGCAAGCAGCGTACTTATGAAGTTGTTTATTATAGTTCGCTGGATAAAAAGCAATGGACATATGAGCCCTCAGACGATGAAGAGCACTACGCTAACGCCGAATTCATGGGGAGTACTGACAGCCTGATTATTCTTGAAGTAATTAAAAAAGACAGGTTGCTGAGTGGAAAATTTACTTCTCATCTTGTGGGGATTAATTTTGCAACAAAGAAAAAAGTTTTCGATATAGATGATTCCAAAGACACTTACACTTTTGTACCGTCCAGCGTAGTTCCTCTAAAAAGCAAAAATGAAATATTGATTATGGGGAGCTATTTCGACAAAGCGGACAATATTGTAAAAGATTTCAGCCAGGGTCTTGCGATATACACCATCAACAGCAATGGTGTGACACTGTCAAAAACATATAATTCCTGGCAGGGCGATTTTGCAAAATATCTCACGCTGAACAGTAAAGGCAAGATTGATAACATCGGTTTTTTGTATATACATAAGCTAATACAAACACCAGAAGGAAAAATGTTCGTTGTGGGTGAGGGTTATAAAAGACAGGCGAGTGCCGGAGGTATGGCTTTAAAAGTATTAGGGGCTATGGGTGGCGTTAATACCAATACCGGGGTTACCAAAATTGTAGTAACAGATATGGTGATGATGGAATTTGACAACAAGAATAAGATAAAAAATGCGACCATATACGACAAAACAAATAACACCGTGGAGGCCTCCTCAATAAGTGATAACTATAGTCAACATATGATTGCCCTAATGGTGAAAATGAACGGAAATTTTGACTATGAGTTTACAACGGGCGATGTGGACAATTCAAATTTTTCAGTTTGCTACAGCGATTGGGTGAAAGGCGCTAATTACAAAGGAGAGACCTTCAACTCCATCCATTATAATGGCACTAAATTTTCCACAGATAAAATTGAACTAAAGTCCAAAGCTAGCAAAATGAAAGTATTTCCTGCTAAACCCGGATCAGTAATGATTATGGAGTATTACAGAAAAGAAAAACGACTCGATTTCAGGTTGGAAAAACTGGGATAGCGTGGAGGGATTTTTATTCATACCCAAAAATCTAATTGTAAAAAAAATTCTAACTAATTATGATATAACCACTATTTTTATAAACTCAAAAAATAATTTGCGTAGAATTTTTGATAAAAAAAGATCGTTTTTTGATAAAAAATTTGCGTTATTGCGTCTCGAAAAATAAACCTGCCGACAAATAATTTTTGTCAAATTACCATTGCTTGTATAGAAGCCGTCTCACAGACGGCTTTTTTATTATGCACCGCGAGGGCAAATTTTAGAAACTGAAAACTGAATTTTACTACTTTCTAAAGAGATGGCCAAAATGTGTTGTTTTGTGTTGCGCTATTCTAACTATCAAAGTGTCAGGTTCAGGAGCAAAATTTCATGGATAGGAGAATGGAAAGTGAAATCTGACCCATTTAATAATATTTTTATATACCCTGACGCTAAACCTACTCCTATGCGTTTATTGATCTTTATGATACTGTGCTTTCCGATGCTTGTCTCTAACGCACAAAACACTAAAACATATCGTATCAATTCTATTAACAATGACAGTGGCAACCTCAGGACATCAAAATACAAATATCCGGATTTCAAAGAAGGTCTTGTCATCTTTGTTAACCAGCCAACAGGAACATCCTTGCTTAATTACAACAATCTTAAAGGTCAATTTGAATTTATTACACCCGCAGGAGAAGTATTAGAACTTGCAAAACCCGAGACCATCAAAAATATTGTTATTGGTACCGATACTTTTTATTATAGTACTAAAGGATGGCTGGAAGCCTTAACTCATTATCAAAACGGAAACTTGCTGAGAAGCTTTTTAATAAAATTCAATGGAACAGAAAAAAAAGGAGCTTATGGAACTTATGTGACGACTGCAGCAGCGAGTTCAATAAAATCTGTCGCTGATGAAACCGTCCACCAATCGATTTCGGTGGATGAGAACGCTGTATATGCAAGTTCGGTTCAGTATTACATTTCTGACAAAATGTATATTTTTTTACCAGTAAACCGGAAAAATTTCTATAAAGTATTTTCTTCAAAACAGCACTTGATGGCTGGCTATCTTCAAGACCACCATGTTCGGTTCAGCAACTTTGAAGACTTATCAAAGCTGATTCAATTTTTGCATGGGCAATAGCCACGACAACATTTCTCTAACCTAAATCTTTAAAAAGGCTGATACATCTGCAGTATCTAACTCGCTCATTTTCTGGGGAGGGTGGGGATCGTCACCATATTCATTCAATTTCTTTTGCCACCATCCAACTGTTTTCCATTTCCCAAGTTTGTAGCCTGCATTTTTATAATCTGCAAACCATCGAAAACCATGCTTTTCATGAAAATTGACACTTGCATCATTAGGTAAATTGATGACAGCATATACATTTCTAACACCTTGCTTCGCAAGAATTGCAAGAAGCGCAATGTATAAACGTGACCCGATTCCACGATACATAAAATCATCATGAATATAAATGGAACTTTCCACGCACCATTGGTATGCAACTCTTTCACGGTGCTTAGTTGCATAAGAATACCCTGCAGTTTTTCCATCAACTTCATATATAAGCCAGGGCCACGATTCAGTATAATTAAGTATTCGTTGAGCAAAAGCATCCACAGAAGGCACCTCTATTTCAAAAGTATAAGACGTGTGTTCTATATAAGGAGTGTAAATTTCCAAAACGGAACGGGCATCCGCTGCATTTGCCATCCTGATCTTATCCATAACCAAATGTACAATCCTCCCAAAAAATAGGATTAATATAAAATAAAAAAATTACCAGAGAACTTTTTGACTCAGGCCGGTAGAATCACCTGAACTTACCAGGTAATTTTGATTCAATTGCAAGACTTTCGGTGAACCGTATGTACGCGGCAATTCACAACAAAACCCTAAAATATTTCGTGCAATACCGGTAATGTATTCATCGTACCAAATTCGGAAAAGTGATGAGCATAATAATTTTGCAGCAGCAGCAATATTTGCTTTCTTGAATTTTTATTCAGCTTAAGTTCTTTCAACTCCTCCGGATGTCGTGACCTGATCACCTGGGCAATATAATTACCAGTTGAAATATTAACGGCTGCACTATGTTCGTTTTCGGACTGCACAAAATTTCCCTCTGCGGGATCGAAAACATTATGCTTTGAGGAATGATTATCCTGCAGGCTGAATCCAAAAAACCAGGGCAGTTGTATAGAAAAATATAATGGAAAATTTGCAGTTATTTCTGAAGAACAAGTATCAAGGGAAGTAAACGCGTCTTCGCAAAAAGAATAGAGGTCAATATTTTGCTCAGGTTCTTTCAGGCATTTATACAGAAGCTCTACCATATAAAGAGCCACAGCATTTTTAGAAACGTCACTGAGAATATTCCGGTACAAATAACTCCACTTGAGCTCTTTGATTCTTTGCAGATTTTTAAGATCACTATGGTATACCTCAAGGTCGAGCATGGAGGATGGCTGAAAAAAATGTGCTTTTGAGCTTTTGCCTTTTGTACGCACACCATTTACCATGTAAGATTGGATACCAAAAAGTTCAGTGAAGATTTTAGCAATAACGGAGGTTTCCCCATACTTTACTGTTCGCAGCACTATGCCTTTGGTCTTGTGTATCATATTGAAAATAAAACTTGCCCTCTTTTCTAAATTACTATGATAATTTCACGAAGCGTTAAAAACAAAAAAATAAACGATGCGTTACTAACGGAGGTTTGACAAATAAGAAAAACATATTATTCATTTCATATGATGGCCTGACGGATCCTTTGGGGCAAAGCCAGGTAATTCCCTACCTGGCCGGGCTTACGCGATTTGGTTACCGTTTTACCATTCTAAGTTGTGAAAAGCCGGAAAGATTTAAGAGTGGAAAGAAGTACGTCGAAAAAATGCTTCAACCCTTTGAAATTAAATGGGCATACATACGGTATCATAAGAACCCTGCAGTGTTTTCTTCCGTGTACGACGTACTAATGCTGAACAGGAAAGCGAAGCAACTGCATTTAAAAGAAAATTTTGATATGGTGCACACCCGGGCTGGCATTCCTGCACTGACCGGTCTCCTGCTCAAAAAACAATTTGGTATAAAGTTTCTCCATGACATTCGGGAGTTTTATGCCGATGGAAGAATAGATGGAGGGATGTGGAACAAAGAAAATTTTTTCTACAGGCGCATCTATTCTTTTTTTAAAAAGAAAGAAGAGGAGCAAGTAAAAAATGCAGACGGCATCGTATGCCTTACCCACTCCGCAAAAGACATTATTAAAAAGTGGGCGTATTATAAAAGTTCCGTTCCATTGGAAGTAATTCCATGTAGCGTGGACATGAATCTGTTCGATCCGGTAAAAATTAACTTGCAGGACCAGCAGGCTGTAAAAAGAGATTTGAAGATTAATGAACAAGATTTCATTGTCACTTATCTCGGCTCCGTTGGGGGATGGTATTTAACTGACGAAATGATGCAGATGTATAAAGAGCTGTCTGAAAAAATTCACTCCATCAAATTTCTGTTTATAACACCTCACCCAGCGAACATCATAATTCAGGCTGCTGCTAAACATTTTATTGCTACAGATCAGATCGTTGTAGCGCATGCAAAACGCCATGAAGTGCCACTCTATCTTTCTCTGAGCAATTATTCCATATTCTTTATTAAACCCTGCTATTCGAAACTTTCCTCTTCGCCGACAAAGCATGGCGAAATTATGGCTATGGGCATTCCGCTTATTACCAATGCAGGGGTGGGTGATGTCGATGAAATTGTAAACGAAACCAATTCGGGGATTGTTTTAAAAGAATTGAATGGCGCATCTTTCAAAGCTGCCGCAAATAAAATACGGGAATCATTAAGTAGTAATAAAGAACAGACAGCCAAAGCTGCTATCGTTGCCGGAGCCAATCGATATTATTCGCTTGACGAGGCGGTAGAAAAATATCGAAAGATGTACACCGCGATTTTATTATAATCTTTTTCCGATGGCATGATAATAGGGAGCTGAGGGGCTTATTACTATTTCACCAAGGCCACAATCCTGCATCATTTTATAGATTTCTTTTTTAGAAAAACGTTGCTCAAGCCTTGTTCCAAACCTGTCCAATGCATCATTTCTTACAATGTAAAAAGATTTATTGCTATACGTGGCCAGCGGCATTCGCCGACCCAAATCTTGCAAACCAATGAAAACAAGAAATCTCGTTAGAAGAATTACAGGCATATAAATTATAATCGCAAGTAAATCACAAACAAATTTTTTCAGCTTACCCGGAAGCCGGCTCACTACTTTTCTTATAAGATTTGATGCCGTAAATAAGGCTTTGAAGACCATACCCCGCTTGTCAAGATTATAATATAGGTACACATAAAAGTAGCCGCCCATTTTTACTTTTTTCACGCAGTCAGCCATTGCGCTGAATGTATCCGGTACATGATGCAACACGCCGATACTCATGGCAAAATCAAAAGTCTCATCAGGAAAAGGCAGCGTTTCGATGGAGGCTTTCGTTAACCTGACATTTTTTATATTCTTCAAGAGCTTATCTGCCGCAAAAATGGCGTTACTGGGATCTACGGCTTCTATAAACCCGGCTTTGTCAGATAAATATTTTGTCCATCTGCCGGTACCGCATCCAATATCAAGGGCATAGGTTTTTTCATTTATAATAGTTCGGTCGATTATATCAAAATACTCTTCCGCTGATGTACGAATGCGATCGTTATTGAAGTCGTTAAACTTGAGCCATTCTTCTCCAAAATCTGAAACGACCTTTTCGTCAATATTCTTCCCATTTATGTCAAAAAGATTAATTCTCCTGGTTTTTGATTCAATTACCTGTTCAGGTTTTCGCTGATAACTGCATATATCCATTACATCAAGGGCTTTTTCAGCCCGCAAAAATAAGTGTAATGCTGACTAAACTCTAATTCCATTGGCATTCTTTCGCAAATAAGATAGTGTCTCTTATTTCTTCCAAAAGAAAACTTTAGCTATCGCTGCTCAAAAAATTTACCACTTGTTATACTGATCACGAAAGGTTTTCGTTAAGACTATAGAACATCAGAAATCCAATCCGTTTTGAAACAGAAAGACGTCAAAATGAAAACCATATTTAATCAAAGAGTCGTCATCTTAGCTGGTAAATCTTCATCAACAAATATTGTGTACAATGCATTGAAAGATGATTTTCATATTGAATGCATCATTCTTGAGGATCCGGTGAAAAAGGTAGAATTTCTAAAAAAAAGAATAAAGTATATGGGGTTTTGGAGAGTGTCCGGGCAGGTGCTTTTCAAAACAACCATCGCCAAGTTCCTGGAGATATATTCTAAAAAAAGAATTTCTGCTATCCACCGGGAAAACAAAATGGATGATGCAGCCCTACCAAAGGAATTGGTAATCCCTGTAACATCAGTTAATGATGACAAAGTGATTTCTCTGCTGCAAAAGCACCATCCCGCTATTGTCGTAGTGAACGGAACGCGAATTATTTCGAAAAAAGTTCTGAATGCGATCGATGCAAGGTTTGTTAATATTCATGCAGGTATTACTCCAAAATACCGAAATGTGCATGGTGCATACTGGGCATTGGTAAATAACGATTTTGAAAATTGTGGGGTTACTGTTCACCTCGTTGATCCTGGTATTGATACGGGAAGTATTATTTATCAAAGTTGCATTTCCGTTACAAGGCAGGACAATTTTGCTACCTATCCCTCTTTGCAATTAGCCAAAGGAATTGTTTATTTAAAGAAGGCATTAAATGATATATTTGATGGTCGCCTTGTTACAAAAAAGCGATCGCTTGAAAGTAAGATCTGGCATCATCCTACATTAGGCCAGTACATACTGAACCGGCTAATGTATCAAAAAAAATAAAACTTTTAATACTTAATGCCTCCCCGTTTTTTAATAATTGGCGCAGGATTTTCAGGAGCCGTATTAGCCCATAATTTGTCAAAGCTGCTCGAAGGATGCCATATTGATGTGTGGGAAGAAAATCCCCATGTAGCCGGTAACTGCTATACAGCAAGAGATGCCGCAACAGGTATAATGGTGCACCAGTATGGACCGCATATCTTTAATACAGATAAAAAACATCTATGGGATTTTGTAAACCAGTTTGTAACGCTAAAACCATTTCACCACAAAGTAAAAGCTGTCAGCAAGGGTGCAATATTTTCCCTGCCCGTAAATCTCCATACGATCAACCAGTTTTTTAATAAAAATTTTTCTCCTGAAGAGGCAAAAGATTTTATTGCAGGGAAGGCTGACAAAAATATTGTTGAGCCTGATAATTTCGAGGAGCAGGCATTAAAATTTATCGGCCCTGATTTGTATAAAGCTTTCTTCTACGGCTATACGAAAAAACAGTGGGGATGTGAGCCCGCCGCCTTACCTGCTTCGATATTAAAAAGACTACCCCTGCGCTTTAACTATGATGACCGGTATTACAACAATGCATATGTAGGCATTCCGGAAGAGGGCTATACGCCTTTTGTGGAGAAGCTACTTAATCATAAATTTATCAGGTTAACACTCAATAAAAAATTTACGCATTCAGATGACCTTTCGGAATATGATCATATTTTTTTCACCGGGCCGATAGATGCTTATTTTAACTATAGCTTTGGCAGGCTCGGATACAGAACAGTAACGTTTGAGCCCATCTATGCTACAGGTGATTACCAGGGCACCGCGGTAATCAATTATTGCGATGAAACGGTTAAGCATACACGAATGACAGAACACAAACATTTTGCTCCCTGGGAGCAACATGAAAAAACAATCTGCTTCAGGGAATACAGCAAAGAAACTACTGCAGACGACATTCCGTTCTATCCAAAACGACTTGCCAACGATAAGGCACTATTGATGAAATACAGACACGAGGCAGAGGAGTTGGGAAATACATCTTTTCTCGGCAGACTAGCGACTTACCGTTATATGGATATGCACCATGTAATAGATGAAGCGTTGAACTTCTCTGAAAAATTTGCGAAGGCTTTTTCAGCTAAAGAAATGCTGCCCGTTTTTCCAAATTCCGAATAGTTCGAAAATAGTTGACTGCACCTAAGTGTTCCCGCTTTTTACTTAACAATATAGCTGATTCATTTTGCGTTAATATAGGTGTAAATCCATATTCTAAAAACGAAAACCATCCCCATGGAAAAGGTGATCGCGGTGGTGGTAACCTACAACCGCCGGGAGCTATTATCCCGCTGTATTAATGCCTTGCGAAATCAATCAAAGAAAGTCGATAAGATACTTGTAATCAACAATGGCAGCACAGATAATACGCAAGAGTGGCTTAACGCTCAAATTGACATCGATTTCATTACACAAAAAAATGTTGGCGGTGCAGGTGGTTTCGCAACAGGCATAAAAACAGCATTTGAAAGAAAATACAGCTGGATATGGCTAATGGATGATGATGGCTATCCTAAAGAAGATGCGCTGGAAAATCTGCTGGCAGACGATGATGAACAGGTTTGCCTACGCAATTGTGCTGTAGTTGATATCGCAGATAAAAAAACTTTCGTCTGGAAAACGGGAATTCACCCTACAATAGATCTCGTACACGAGCAAAAAGTAAAGGATGTAGCGCATCCCTTCAACGGCACTTTGCTCCACAGAAAGGTGATTGAAAGGGTTGGGTTTCCTAAAGACAATTTGTTCTTATGGGGCGATGAAACTGAATACCTGTATCGGATTATAAAAAAATATAAAATTCCGTGCTACACCAAAACTGACAGCATCCACTATCATCCGCTATGCACGTATTCCTATAAAAATGACTGGACTTATTCAAGCAACTGGAAGATGTACTATTATGTCCGAAACCGGTTTTTTATACTGAAAACAAAATTCAGCAGCAGTCAGCCAGTAGCACTGTTCATGTATTTTGCTTTTTTAGCAGCATTTGCAGGTACTATTTTATTATACCAGAAAACCGATAAGTTTAAGAAACTTGGATTTATTCTTTGGCCAATGAAGGATGCCTTTTCCAATAATACGGAAGCAACACCCCCTTATGTATTAGATAAACTATCGCGCTCCTTCTATCGTGACTTTCCCAATTATTTTATACAACCATTAAAATATATCCGAACATCGTTATTCTGACCTTATTCGTCTACCCTAATTTCTGGATGTAAGGTTTGCAAATCATACACATGAAAAAATTTTCCTTAAACCATGGGCTATGCTGACCTGATATTATTTCCCATATTCGTTTTTTTATGCAGTCTTTTTTTCAGAAGATTAAGACAAAAGTATGATGACCCGTTCCTGAGAAAATATCACCGTCAGGGATTTTGGATAAAAGTAATCGGTTGTCTTGCCTTCACAGTTTACAATGTATATATTTCTCCTGGTGATTCTACAGGCCTCTATCATAAAGAAGGTTACAATATTTATCAATTAATCCTGGAAGATTCAAATCACCTCAAATGGATTTTCCAGCACGGAAAACTTTTCGATGAATCTTTGCTAAAAGATCCCTGGAACAAAGGCTACTTCAGGGCAGAGGCTAACTTTATGGTCGTACGGTTCGTGGCGGTTCTTTCGTTTATATGCCTCGGTAGTTACGCAGTCGTGAATTTAATTTTTGCATGTATTGCTTTCACCGGCCTTTGGAAATTGTTTTCATTTTTCTATGAGCAATATCCGCAGTTTCATAAAAAATTCGCCATTGCCATTCTATACTTTCCCACCCTCGTGTTTTGGAGTTCGGGAATTATGAAAGACTCCTTATGTATCGGAGCGCTGGGATGGATAACGTACTCCGTTTATGAGATGCTTTACCGTAAAAGAGGTTTTATTAAAAATTCTATCATATTAATAGTATTTGCTTATTTACTGGGAGTTATTAAAATATATATTCTCATTTCCTATCTGCCATTTTTTGTGCTCTTCATCATTTTTAAAAATATGGAAGGTGTTCGAAACCGACTGTTGAGGTATATCCTGGCACCCCTGTTACTTACCGGATGTATTTACGGATTTAGCCTTGTGCTGGAATCTTACGAAAAAGAACTTGGCGGGTATGCTGTAGAGGATCTCACTAATAGTATTCACCATATGAACTCTGTTTTTAACTCAATGGATGGCCGGGAAACAGCGGAATCAAATTTTGATCTGGGTGTGGAATTTGACGGGACGTTTCAGGGATTGGTACATGTGGCACCGATGGCAATTTTCACAACATTTTACAGGCCTTTCATCTGGGAGTCTAAAAAAATGTCTTCCATGCTTGCTTCCCTGGAAGGTTTCTTACTATTGCTTTTTACAATTTACCTTATTTTTAAAAGTGGTATCCGTATGCTGTTCAGGCTACTGCTCACTGATCCGCTAATTATGTATTGCTTTCTTTTCTCTATGATTTTTGCTTTATTTGTTGGAGCCAGTACCCTTAATTTTGGTACATTAGTCCGCTATAAAATTCCGTGTCTTCCTTTTTTTATTATTTGTCTTTTTTTGATACACGAGAAAGTAAAAGAACGATCAGCGAAAAAGTTATTAAAAAAAATGCAAAATTCCGAATCCAGCCAGCTGCTGCTTTCGCCGGCTTTGAGCTGAATTTTCATATCATTTTTTTGCCTCCCCTCCTTTTTTTAAATAAGGAATATTAAAGTTATTTTGCGGCGCATTAATATTAGCCAACAATGTGTGGACTCGCGGGAACAATAAATTCCAGGTTTGACTATGAGGATGTATTAAATGTGATGCGGCACCGCGGACCAGATGAGCAGGAAGGTTACGAATCAGGAAATGTTAATCTTTTTCATTTACGGCTTTCTATTCTGGACATTGCAGGAGGCAAACAACCCATGGCTCTTGATGACCGCTTTGTCATTATATTTAATGGTGAGATTTACAATCACCAGGAATTAAGAAACCGGCTCCAGCTAACAGGCCAAACATCTTCTGATACCGAAACCCTTTTATTGCTCTATGAAAGGTTCGGCACAAAGTTCCTGGATTTCCTGGATGGCATGTTTGTTTTTGTAATACACGACAAACAAAAAAATATCTTATTTATTGCCAGGGACCGTGCAGGTAAAAAGCCTCTATATTATTTTAATGACGGGCAAAGAATTGCGTTCGCCAGTGAATTGAATTGCCTGAAAATAATGGTTCCTCTTAAACCTGAAGAGGCACATATTTACCAGTTTATGAGGCTCGGGTCCTTTTATAGAAAAGCAACTCCTTACCAAAATGTGGTTGAACTTGAGGCCGGAAGTTACCTCGTGGTAGAAACAAATACATGTAAAATCACTGAAACGAAATGGTGGGATATTAAAGATTATTACAACCGCCGGCATGATGATAGCGAAGATGAATGCCTGGAAAAGATTGATACCTTTTTACATAAGGCGATAAAAAGACGGCTTGAATCCAGCGATTTGGAAGTCGGCTGTTTCTTAAGTGGCGGGATCGATAGCGGTTTGGTGGCAGCTATTGCTTCCGGGTACAACACCAAAATCAAAACATTTACTGTTTCCTTCAAAGGTGAATATGATGAAACGCCGTTAGCGAGATTGGTGGCCGATAAATATCAAACCAATCATTCTGAAATCCGCATTTCTTTCACTCATCTTAAGAATGACATTGAGCAAATTTTATTGAATTACGGTGAGCCGTTTTTCGACAGCTCTGCTATCCCCAGTTATTATGTGAGTCGCGAAGCGAGAAAACATGTAACGGTGATATTAAATGGTGATGGGGCAGATGAGTTGTTTGGTGGTTACAGGCGTTATGTACCCTTTTCCAAATATGACTTTTTTCAAAGCAACGCTTTGGTAAAAAAAAGTGCGGGCATGGTAAAACGAGTGCTTCCGCTTTCGCACAATAAAAGGTCTTTATACAATTATTTCTACAGGTTGGCGTCGCTTGCTTCAAAGTCCAGCCTGGAAATATACCTATCTGCCGGGGTAGATATTTTTGAGGATTATACTAACTATATTCACGATCCGGGTTATAATTACATGCAGCCGGTGCAGGATAATTTTGGAAAAATAGTCAATAGTAATTTGTCTGGCCTGCAAAAAATCATGAATTTGGATTTTGATACAAATCTCTTTAACGACCTTCTTGTTAAAATGGACATTGCCACCATGACTAATTCTCTTGAGGGAAGGAGCCCTTATTTATCTAAAGAACTGTTGGAATACGTGCCGGGTATGCGAGATTCTTTTAAAATAAAAGGCAACACAACAAAATATCTTCTAAGAAAACTTGCCGGCAAATATCTTCCTGCAGAGCTTATTAACCAACCCAAAAGAGGGTTTGAAATTCCATTAAAGAACTGGATAGATGGTGAATTACGTGATCCGATACATGATTATTTGAGTTCACCGGATTGCTTTTTTCAAAACTTTGTAGACAAACCTTTTATACATAAACTTCTTAATAAAAAAGTAAGAGTTCCCGCAGAAAAACGGGCAAAAATCTTATGGACACTTTTTACCCTGGAAGTATGGTATAAAAAAAACATTGAGGTATGACTAATGAGTTGAAAGGAAAAAAAATTGTTGTGATTGAAAATGGCCTGTTATCTACCTACACTATGAGGGAAGGCCTGATGATGCGGCTTATCCAGGAAGGTTGCGAAGTATATATTCTTACTCATACTAATAAGTTTGTGCACCAGGTTGAGAAAACCGGGCTTAGGGTTTTTAACGTGGGGTCAGGCAATTTTAATCTGGTGAAGGTGGCGCGATACATTTTTAATTTAAGAAAAGCCTTAAAACGAATAGAGCCTGATGTTTGTTTAACATTCAGCATTCGCCCCGCGATATTTGGCAATATTATTACGCGCCAGATGAATATTCCTACGATTACCAACATAACAGGCGTTGGGCCGCTGTTTACCAGTAAAAAGCTGGTATACCGAATGGCCCGCAGGCTGTATAGAAATGCCCTGACGAAAACGAAAAAAGTTTTCTTTCAAAACTATGATGATATGGAACTTTTTATCGCGAGAAAATTCGTTCGCCCGGCTATTGCTGAAAGGATTCCCGGCTCTGGTGTAGATTATAATAAATTTAAGCCCCGTATTTCCCGCGAGAAAGACCCGGACACATTTATCTTTTTATTTATTGGAAGGCTGATAAAAGACAAAGGAATTTTCGAATTTATAAATGCCGCACGTAAGGTAAGAAAGCGATTTCCAAACACGGTCTTTAACGTCATCGGCCCGTTCTGGACGCAAAATTTAAAGACCAACACGATTACAAAATCACAATTTCAACACTGGATAGAGGAAGGTGTTATAGATTATCTTGGTGAGAAAAAAGACGTTAGAAAATTTATCGCTGAAGCAGATTGCATCGTCTTACCTTCTTATCGTGAAGGCACCTCCAATATTCTGCTCGAAGCCTCCAGTATGGAAAAGCCTGTGATTACTACCAATACAACAGGCTGTAAAGAAATAGTTGAAGATGGGGTTACCGGCCTTATTTGCCGCGTAAAAGACGAGAATGACCTCGCAGAAAAAATGCGTACCATGATGTCATTGACTAATGCCGAACGCATGGATATGGGGAAAAAAGGACGGCAAAAGATTATAAAAGAATATGATAAACAATTAGTGATTGCGGCTTACCTCGAAGTATTGAAAAAAGAAGTATGCTATAGTTAACTTCCCCATTATGCCCTTGCCGAGAATAGTTTTAAATGAGATTAAACCTTAACCGACGTTTAATTGTAATAGAGTAAATACTGAGTTTTATGCTCTTTACAATAAAAGATATTGAAAACCTTTCAGGCATCAAGGCCCATACGATACGCATTTGGGAGCAGCGCTATTCATTACTGAAGCCAAGCCGTTCCGATACCAACATCCGGTACTACACCAACGAAGAGCTTAAAAAAATCTTAACCATTGCGCTTCTAAATAAGTATGGCTATAAAATATCACACATTGATAAAATGAGTGAGGAAACCATGGCTGAAAACGTTCTTTCCCTTACAGATGCTGAAGCAAAAGAAAATGTACTCATCAATACGCTGTTGCAGTGCATGATCAACTATGAAATTGAAGAGTTTGAAAATTTACTTTCCAGGAATATTGCAGCAAGAGGAATGGAAATGACCATTCTTAAGATAATATTTCCTTTTTTAGAAAAGGTAGGTGTACTATGGGTTACCAATCATGTGAACCCTGCACAGGAGCACCTCGTCAGTAATGTGATCAGACAAAAGATCATAGTTGCTATAGATGAAATTTTTTCCAACAAACAATCTTCTAAAACTGTCTGCCTTTTCTTACCTGAAGGCGAGTATCATGAAGTTTCGCTTCTGTTGGTTAATTACCTTCTCCGAAAGAAAGGTGTGCACACTATTTATCTTGGGGCTCACAGTCCATTTGCGGAAGTGGGCACCATAGTAAAACATAGAAATCCTGATTTTCTGTACACTCACATCACTTCCGCTTCACAGAATTTTAATTTTGACAAGTTTATTACCACACTTCACAAGGAATTTTCCGAAGTTAGCAATATCATTATTTCAGGCAGGCTGACTAAAACGTATATCAAGAAACTACCCCCGGGAATAATCTTTAAAAACACCCTTGGCGAGGTACGGGAGTTTATAAACCAAATATAGATTTATCTGCATTTTTCATTAGGCCTGATAAAAGTTCTGTTTAATCAATGAATATAATATTTTAAACAAAAAGTTTTTTCTTATTAATTTTTTGTTTAACTTTATATTATAAACTATTAAACAAAATTTTATGTCAACCCTGGAATTTAACCATCTGCTTCTTGGCAACTCTGAATTTTTAACACCTTTTGCCGTTACCTTAACGCGTGATAAGGAGAGCGCAAAAGATCTTGTTCAGGAAACAATGTACCGTGCCGTCGCTAACCGTGAAAAATATAATTTCGGTACCAACATTAAAGCATGGCTTTATACTATCATGCGTAATATTTTTATAAATGATTATCGCAAGAAAGCAAAGCAACATGTAATATTAGATTCCACTCCAAATGATTTTCTAATCAATCACAACCAGCATGCGGTAAAAAACCTTGCAGAATCTGAAATTAAACATAAGGAGATTCAAAAAGAAATCTATCATTTGCCGGCAATTTTTAAAAACCCATTTCTTTTATATTTTGAAGGGTATAAATATCACGAGATAGCTGAACTGCTTCATGAGCCACTGGGCACCATCAAAAGTCGGATCCATTTTGCCCGCAAGCTGTTGAAAGAAAAAATTACCCGCTTTTAGCATGGCGAAAATTGGTAATTAATTTTCGAATTACCTTAGGACACAATTCATATTCTCCATATTGAAAAAGGTAATAATAATTGGAAGTGGGTTTTCAGGTTTGTCTGCCGCATCATATATGGCGAAAGCCGGGTGGGATGTAACTGTAATAGAAAAGCATGACATACCGGGTGGCAGAGCAAGGAGATTGAAAGAGAACGGATTCATTTTCGACATGGGACCAAGCTGGTATTGGATGCCTGGCGTGTTTGAGCAATATTTTGAGAATTTCGGAAAAAAAATCTCAGACTATTATAAATTGAAAAGACTGGATCCCTCATACGAGGTATATTGGCAAAATGATCGGGTACAGATTCCCGCAGGGTATGAGGCTTTAAAGCGCCTTTTTGAGGATGTGGAGAATGGGAGCAGCTTAAAATTAGATGAATACCTTGAGCAAGCCCAGTTCAAGTACAATATTGGGATAAAAAAGCTGGTGCAAAAACCGGGAAGGTCCTGGATGGAATTTGCTGATCGGGAGTTTCTCGGGGGTATTCTTAAGATGGATGTCTTTACTTCTATAAAATCCCATATTCATAAATATTTTAAAGATACGAGACTAAGACAGTTGCTGGAATTTCCTATATTATTCCTGGGCGCCCTACCTGAAAATACACCTGCGCTTTACAGTCTTATGAACTATGCCGATATAATAGGCGGTACGTGGTATCCTGAAAAGGGCATGTATAGTGTAGTCGAAGCCATGTATTCACTGGCCAGGGAATTAGGAGTAAAATTTTTGTTTAATGAAGACGCTTTATCTATCAATATCTCCGACGGAACTGCTGTTTCTATCACTACAGAAACTTCATTAGCAATAAGAAAGAGTTATAACGCTGAGGTAATCATTTCCAGCGCCGACTATCATTTTACGGAAACACGCTTGGTCGAGAAACGATACCGGAGCTATACTAATAAATACTGGGAGAAAAGAACTATGGCGCCAGGTTGTCTATTATATTATATTGGCTTAAATAAGAAACTGACCGGCATTACTCACCATTCTTTGTTTTTTGATGTAGATTTTAACGAACATGCCAGAGACATTTACAAGACCAAAAAATGGCCTGCTGACCCACTCTTTTATGTGAGCGCCACTTCAGTGTCAGATAATACTGTCGCCCCTGGTGGCCACGAAAATTTATTTTTTTTGATTCCCGTTGCCAGTGGTTTAACGGGCGATACGGATGAACTTAGGGAAAGATATTTCGAAAAAATATTACAAAGATTCGAAGCACGAACGGGACAGGATGTAAAAAATTCTATTGTTTATAAAAAAACTTTTGGCCCATCTGATTTCGCAGGTGAATACAATGCGTTTAAAGGGAATGCCTATGGGCTGGCAAATACCCTGATGCAAACGGCGGTGCTTAAACCTTCCTGCAAAAGCAGGAAGGTTAAAAATCTTTTTTATGCTGGCCAGCTCACCGTGCCGGGACCCGGAGTACCTCCGTCATTAATTAGCGGAGAGGTTGTAGCCAGGGAGGTTATTAAACAATTTGGACACTAAACTGTAATTTTATAACGACCTTTTGCAAAGGCAATAATTTTATGATGAATTTGTATCATGATGTAAGTAGAGAGTGTAGCAAAATTACCACTCAGAAATACAGCACTTCGTTTTGTAGTGCTATAAAATTATTGCACAGAGACCTGCGTACTCCTATTTATAATGTCTATGGCTTTGTTCGATTTGCGGATGAAATTGTCGATACTTTTCATGACTTCGATAAGTCTCAACTTTTAGAAGATTTTAAAAAGGAAACTTATAAGGCCATTAGTCGGGGCATCAGCATCAATCCCATCCTCCATAGCTTTCAGATCACCGTTAATGAATATGAAATTCAGCACGATTTAATTGATGCCTTTTTTAGAAGCATGGAGTATGACCTCGATCAAAAGAGTTGCGACAGGGCGGCTTACGACGATTACATTTATGGCAGTGCTGAAGTAGTGGGGTTAATGTGTCTTACTATTTTTTGCGAGGGCGATTGGAAACTTTATGCAAATCTGAAACCTTTTGCGCAATCCCTCGGAGCTGCCTTTCAGAAAGTAAATTTTTTAAGGGATTTGAAGGCTGATTTTCGCGTATTGGACAGAACCTATTTTCCTGGGGTTGATTTCAATAATTTTTCCCTGAAAATGAAAAAAAATATCGAGCAGGAGATCATGAATGATTTTACAAATGCATATTCCGGTATCCTGCAACTTCCATTAAAGGCGCGATTCGGGGTGTATGTTGCATTTAAATACTATTTATCGTTGTTTAAGAAAATAAAGCGAACCCAGCCCGCCAAAATTCTGGAGAAACGAATACGTATCCCAAATTATTCCAAAGCGTTTATAGTAGTAAGAGCTGGCGTAAAAAATCAGCTTAACCTGATTTAATAATTCAAATCTTATATGTTGATAGAAGTCATTTTAGTAAATGAACAGGATGAACAAATAGGCACCATGGAAAAAATGGAAGCACATGCAAAAGGTATGCTGCATAGGGCTTTCAGTGTTTTTATTTTTACCAGTAAAGGCGAATTATTACTCCAGCAGAGAGCGCCTGGCAAATATCATAACGGTGGATTGTGGACAAACACCTGCTGTAGTCACCCTCTTCCCCACGAAAATATATTGAGCGCAGCGCAAAGAAGGCTTGAGGAAGAAATGGGCTTTACAACTAAGCTGGTTCCGGCATTTAATTTTACCTATAAAGCCGCTTTTGAAAATGGGCTTACAGAATATGAGTACGACCATGTGTTTACGGGCATCTACGATGGCCAGGTAATTGCAAACAAAAAAGAAGTGAGTGACTTTTGTTATAAGAAAATGGAGGATATTGAAATGTCTGTATTATCGCACCCGGGTAAATATACTGAATGGTTCAAAATTGCCTGGCCTGAAATCAAAGCCTGCCACTCCCTTCAGTTCCAGGATTATAAAATGGCGCAATGATTTTTTACGCCAGCTTCCTGATGGAAAATATTAATTTTGCTTGAGATGACTACCCTTTACTTTTTATTGATTATGTTAGGTACCTTTTGTGTTATGGAAGGTATTACGTGGCTCACGCATAAATTTGTGATGCACGGTTTTCTCTGGTATTTGCACGAAGACCACCATAAAAAAGGGCCCGGCGTTTTCGAAAAAAACGATGCATTCTTTCTTATTTTTTCTATCCCAAGTATCTTGTGTATTATGTTTGGAACATTTGGTGATAAATATTGGCTGGCGGCATTGGGAACCGGTATTGCAATGTACGGCCTTGCTTATTTTATT
>JBDSPQ010000361.1:0-3125 GCA_039930305.1 Ginsengibacter sp.
CTGCTGCCCCACGACTTGCATGTATTAAGCCTGCCGCTAGCGTTCATCCTGAGCCAGGATCAAACTCTCCATTGTAAATGTTGTTTGATCTGACCATAAATTTTCTCATCGAAAATCAACGTCAAAAATTCTAATTTGTTACGCTAAACTTTACCTTGTAGAATTTAAAAAATTCTGTGCTGTTACTTCCAAACTTTCAAAGATCTTTTGGCCTTTTTTGACCACCCATTTTTATTTGGGAGTGCAAAAGTAAGTGCCTTTATTTCCACCACCAAATATATTTCGCAAATAAAATAAGATATATTCTGTGTGTTTTGTAATTGAGAAAAGAACTAATGCTTTTTTTCAAAAGCGGACGGCGAAGATACTATGCTATTGCCTTTCATCCCAAAATATTTTAAAGATACTTTGTTAACATCTGCGAAACGCATACTAAGTAAGACTTCCGCGAGAAAATTTTTATTTCCTTTTTTCTACCGGTGTGGATTAAACGCTGTATACATCATACCGTCTTTTTTATTTCTAATAATTAACTTTCCGCAAAAAGAGGCCATTAGGTGGTACAGCAAAATTTGCACGGGTACAATCTTTACTTTCTATAATTTCTTTAAACTCATTTAGGAGAATTTTTCCTGATGCAGCCTTCAACATTGTGCCGACCATTCCCCTGACCATTCCGCGTAAAAACCTATTGCCTGCCACGTTGTAAACGAGCAGATCATTTTCCATTTTCCATTCACTTTTATAAAGTGTACAAAAGAAGTTATTGACCTGGGTGTTCCTTTTAGAAAAAGCGGTAAAATCCCGGGTCAACAGCAAGATTTTAGCCGCCGACTCTAACACCGAAATTTCAACCGGGTAAGGATAGTAGTATGCTGTGGTCTGATAAAATGGATTTTTCTGTTTATAAACCCCGTAACGGTACTCCCTGCTTACGGCACTAAACCTGGCATGAAAATCTGCATTTACCGGCCGCACGCCTCTCACCATGATGTCTCCTGGCAAGACTGAATTAAGAGAATACAACAGCTTTTTGTATTGATTACTTCCACCTCGCTCTGGTAAATTTTCTGAATCGAAATGGAAAAAATTTTGCAAAGCATGCACACCCGCATCCGTTCTTGAAGAACCCGTAAGTTCGAAAGGCCTTCTCAAACATACTTCCAATGCGTTTTGCACCTCTGCCTGGATCGTATTCGCATTTTTCTGTATTTGAAAGCCTGCGTAGTTTTTACCATTGTAGGCAACTTCTATCAAATAGCGTGACATTAACCCTTAAATTATTTATTAATCATGGCTCTAAAACGGTTTAAATAATATTCATCCGTCAATTGGGTTTGGAGAAGTTCATACTCGCCTGAATTGGAAGTAAACGGATACGCGGCATCAAAAAACTGGTATTTTCCCCCATCAGTCAAAAATAAAAAGGAAAGATTTTTTATTTGTTCAACGCTAAAGCATCTTGTATGGAATACTTTTTTTGCAGCCCTAATCATTCCATCGGCATTATTTTCGCCCGCCATTTTTTTTCTGAGTTTTATGAAGTCGGCATTGTCTGCAAAGGCCCGGCAGTCAGTATTCGTCCTTGAAGAATTTACAACCCTGGGCAATATTTTTTCAACTTCAGCGACATTTTTTTCATCGCTTTCTGTAGGATCATCCTGTGTTGCAGGTTTAGAAGTTAATTCCGGCGCTCCTGCGATGTTAGTATTAATTGTGTCAGGCAAAGGTTCAATATTTACAACATCACCTTTTACTGGTTCATGAACCTCTGCAACATCAATAGATTTTTGAGTTTCAACATTTATTGCTATCGTAGAATCTTTAGCTTCATCGGGAACTATTTCAGCCGAAGCTACGTGGGCCGTATCAGGAGGAAGAGGAGTCTTTTCAGTCTCAACCGGGGCTGAAACTGCCGTATCCACTGGCGAGAAAGCACTTGATATCTCCGGCTTTGTTTTGAGAAAAGGCATTAATATCCTTATCGTATCTTTTTTAACTCCTGTATCATCAATATAGATTAACTGTAGGCCGTCCTTACTTTCATTGCGTAAAGTTCGGTGCACGTCTGAGAGCAAAACTGTGTCAGCCCCTGGTTGACTGATGATGACGCCGGACGCTTCGTTCTTAGCTTGGGCAAGGTCCTCTTTAACTGTTGGAGAGGCCTTTGCTATTATATCTGCAGAATCGGGCAAAGCCGGTTTGGCCGCTTCTAATAACGAATCCGAAATTGGAACCTGGGGTATAGGTGGGGGCAATTTTTTTTCCAATAATGTCGAGTCCTTTACGACATTAGCAAGCATCTTAGAGAATGGATCGTCCTGAAGAACTTTGCTGGCACTGCCTGTCCTTTCACCTACTCCCATCGTTACTCCTAATGACTGAAGATTGAATAACCCCCAGCCTTTTTCTCCAAAATTTTTTAGCAGGTATCCCTGGTTGTTATTTATCGGAATTTGGAAATTTTCCTCCGGAAATTCATTTTTTGGAAAGCCTACCACCAGGTCAAACTCACCAGTTTCAAGTTTTGGGATGATCAGAAATCCTGATACTGAAGAACTGGTAATCTGATTATTGCGTTTGATATAAAAAGCTTGCCCGTTGTCTGTTTGGAGATATATGAAATGACTCTGTTGCGCATTTGAAATAAATGCGAAAAGAACAAATAATAAAACCAGCCCGGGGTGTTTCCATTTCATGATCGCAAATCTATTTAATTAATATACAATTTTGCCTTCTATCCAAAATATGATTTCATTTTGATTTAAGCCTTTACTTTTGCGGACATTTAAATTTTATTTATGAAGAAAGCCGTTTTTGGTATTGTTTTAATTAGCTCATTTTTTACCGGTTTTGCCCAAGTCGAAGCCCAGACAGACACCACATGGAAGGAAATATACCGGGGCTCCTCCCCCAGGATTAATGACCTGGTACACACTAAACTCGATGTTCGTTTTGACTATGACAAAGCCTGGATGTACGGAAAGGCCTGGATTACGCTGCATCCCCACTTTTACGATACCGACTCCCTGACACTTGACGCCAAAGGAATGGAGATAAAAGAAATTGCCATGTTAAATGGGACTGCAAAAAAGCCTTTGAAATACGAATATGACAGTTTGCAA
>JBDSPQ010000362.1:0-3339 GCA_039930305.1 Ginsengibacter sp.
GGCATTCCGTATCCTGTTTTTGCTATCAGCGGTTTGCTTATCTGGAATATTTTTAGCAATGGCTTGTTGAACAGCGCTAACAGCATGGTCACTAATGCCAACATTATTAAGAAAATTTATTTCCCACGGCTGATCATTCCCATGAGTGCCATTCTAACGGCGTTAGTAGATTTTTTGTTCGCATTGTTGATTTACGCCATCATACTGCTGTATTATCACCAGGATGTGAGTATGGCCAGAATGTTTTTGTATTTACCTCTAAGTATCCTCATTACGATTATAACAACGTTTGGTTTGGGCACCATGTTGTCGGCGTTGAATGTCAAATACAGGGATTTTCAATACATCCTTCCCTTTATGATCCAATTTTTACTGTTTGCCAACCCGGTATTGTATTCTACGAAGGCATTCACTAACCCCGTTATCAACGCCGTAATGCGTGCAAATCCTATAGCAGCTTCTATTCAACTCTGCAGAAGTGTATTTACTGGTACCACCGTAGACTGGTGGGGAGTACTTTATGGCGGCATTGTAGCGTTATTATTTCTGACGACAGGCATTTTTACTTTCAGAAAAACCGAAGCATATTTCGCAGACCTTGCTTAGCACATGAAACCGATATTAGAAATACAAAATATCTCCAAGCAATTTAACTTGGGTGAAAGGCCCGAAGGATATCTTGCTTTACGAGATGTTTTTGCCGGCGTGTTTAAAAAGAAAGTTCCGCGCAAGCAGGGATTTTTAGCGCTGGATGATGTGAGTTGTAATATTAATCCGGGCGAAAGTGTCGGTATTATTGGCCGAAATGGCGCTGGCAAAAGCACCCTGCTAAAAATTTTAAGTAAAATCACCCCTCCTACTTCCGGCAAGATTGTCTGCCGCGGGCGGATAGCCAGCCTGCTTGAAGTGGGTACAGGCTTTCATCCTGAACTGAGCGGACGTGAAAATATTTATATGAATGGAAGCATATTGGGTATGCGAAAAAAAGAAATTGATAACCACTTTGATGACATTATCAGTTTTAGTGGAGTAGAAAATTTTATTGATACGCCGTTAAAAAGATATAGCAGCGGCATGCAGCTACGTTTAGCCTTTGCCGTAGCAGCCCACCTCGAGCCCGAGATACTTATCATCGACGAAGTGCTTGCGGTTGGCGATGCAGAATTTCAAAAAAAGTGCCTCGGTAAAATGAATGACATAAGCAAAAGCGGGAGAACGGTAATTTTCGTAAGTCATGACTTGGGAGCAGTTCAAAACTTATGTCCGAAATCAATCTTATTAGATAAGGGTAAAGTAATAATGAAGGGAAGTACTGCCGAAGTAATAGATCATTACCTGTCAAATAACCAACTAAATACGGTATGGAGCCAGGTTAAAAATTTAGATACGCCTCACTTTGCAAGAATTGAAGGCTGCCTGGTAGGAGCGCAGCCTTGCATGACTTTAAAAATAAATTTTACGGTTACAAGTGCCGTTGCCATGTTACCATCTTTTGTTGCATTTGATATATCGAATAAAAGAGGAAACGTAATTGGCCAGGCTATTCCGGAGATTAAGCCATTTATTTCACTTAATAATGAGACGAAGGAATATACCATTAAAGTAGCGCTGGATGGATTCGTGCCAAATGATTACGTTGTAAGCGCTTGGATGGGATCACATAATTCTTCTACGTATGATCTGCAAAAAGAAGTAATTGGATTTTCAGTTACTGACTCACCGCAAAAAGGACGTGTGTATCCGCATACACCAGACCATGGAAGCCTCGTACTCACCTCAGAGCTAAGCTCCGTTGGCAAAAATTACTATCACTTAAAAGCTGGCAATGATCAATAGCTTCATCAGGAAACTAACCGTGGGCGAGAAACTAATTTTCTTTAGTGGAAAATTGTTGCTCAAAATAGGAAGTTGGATCCTGGCTTATAAAAAATTTGGCTTCTGGCAATTACATTACAATAAGCTGGAACTAAAAAAAATAGAGGTTGCTTTCGATGGAAAAGAATTGTGCTATAAGACAAAAGATTTTACCGCCCTGGCAAGAAGGTTTGCAAGTGACTCTTTGGTATTTGAAGGTGTGATGATGGAGGAGGAATACAAAGCCGCAGTTGATATTTTTTTATTAAATAATATTCCCATAAAAAGTTTCCTGGATCTTGGAAGTAATATAGGCTTGACATCAGTGTATGTAAAAAACAAATTTCCCGATGCGATGGTCATTGCCATAGAGCCCGATAAGGACAATTATGAAATGATGCTAAGAAATTTTGAATTGAACAAACTCACAAACATTTCACCGCTCATGGCCGGTGTAGGCGCAACCGATAGTTTCCTTGAGATGAATGGAGCTTTCAGGGACGAACAACAATGGGCGCTTTCTTTTAAAGAAGTAAGTTATCCCACAGATATTTTATCTTATTCGATATCTACCATATTAAAGACATATTCAATAGATGAGGTAGATTTTATAAAAATGGATATAGAAGGCGCGGAAAAGGAAATTTTCGATGACGGGGCTGATATGTCTTTTTTAAAAAAAGTGAAGGTGCTGGCGATAGAAATTCATGACGAGTTTGATATCCGCAATAATATCTATAGAAAATTAACAGATAACGATTTTGTCATTTTCAATAGTAATGAAACTACTATCGCCGTTAAAAGAAATTTGATTTTGCATACCAGCAGGCCAGAGCAATATAAAATTCATAATTGATGGATATTTCAATTGTCATCTGCACACATAATCCCGAGGAAAGGGTATTTCGGCGATGCCTGGATGCCGTCAATCGATTGAATTTATTGAATATGAAAACTGAAATATTAATAGTAGACAACAACAGTAGTCCCACGTTGATTGCCCGCGATTATGTAAATAAATTTTTAAAAGACACTCCCTCTGCAAAGTGCATTTTGGAGAAAAAGCCCGGATTGACCTATGCACGCATGACTGGCAATAACGAAGCGCAGGCTCCGGTGGTTATATTTTTTGACGATGACAATGAACCTGATCAAAATTATGCTTTAGCGGCCCATAGAATTTTGCTTGAGAAAAAAGAAGTTGGAATAATCGGCCCGGGCGTTGTCAAAGTAGACTTTGTGGATGGGTCTGATGCATGGCTGGAAACACAACGTCCATTTTTCCAGGAAATGTCTGTCGAAAAAGAACTTTATAGTAATAATCAAATGTATTATGAAAAATGCTATCCGTATGGTACCGGATTAGTAGTGAGAAAAAAGATTTTGGAAAATTATCACAGTATTTTAAGTAGAAATGGTGAAATATCTGACCGAACGGGCAACATGCTCCTCAGTGGAGGAGACAAGCAGATCGTTTTATGCGGA
>JBDSPQ010000363.1:0-6630 GCA_039930305.1 Ginsengibacter sp.
CTCCAAAACCAGGAGCCTTTACAGCTGCAACTTTTAAAGTACCGCGAAGCTTGTTTACCACGAGCGTAGCCAGTGCTTCACCTTCAAGATCTTCAGCAATGATTAATAACGGACGTCCGCTTTGAGCAACTTTCTCGAGGATATGAAGAATATCTTTCATAGAAGAAATCTTCTTATCGTAAATAAGAATGTAAGGATTCTCCAACTCTGCTTCCATCTTCTCGCTATTCGTTACGAAGTACGGAGAGATATAACCCCTGTCAAACTGCATCCCTTCCACTACTTCTACAGTTGTGTCAGTACCTTTTGCCTCTTCTACAGTTATTACACCTTCTTTACCAACTTTGGTCATCGCCTGGGCGATCAATTTACCGATCGATTCGTCGTTATTTGCCGAAATAGAAGCTACCTGCTCAATCTTGTCGTTGTTGTCTCCAACAGATTCAGACTGGCTTTTCAGGTGTTCAACCACTGCGATCACCGCCTTATCGATACCACGCTTCAAATCCATTGGATTTGCACCAGCAGCAACATTCTTAAGACCTTCACTAATGATGGACTGTGCCAGAACAGTAGCTGTCGTAGTACCATCACCTGCAATATCAGCAGTTTTAGAAGCTACTTCTTTTACCATTTGTGCACCCATATTTTCAATGGGATCTTCCAATTCAATTTCTTTGGCAACCGTTACACCATCTTTAGTGATAGAGGGAGCACCAAATTTTTTCTCAATTACTACGTTTCTGCCTTTGGGTCCCAGGGTGACTTTCACCGCGTTCGCCAAAGTATCTACGCCCTTCTTCATTTTGTTACGGGCCTCGATATCAAAAAATATTTGTTTTGACATATTACTTTAGTTTAAAAAATTTTAAAATGATTAATTAATAAGCTTTTGATTAGCTAACTTTCATGAGGATATCGGAAGCTCTCATAATTAAATAATCTTCTCCTTCGATAGTGATTTCTGTACCACCGTACTTTCCGTACATAATGGTATCACCTGCTTTGATTTGCAAAGGTATCAGGTTACCCGTCTGCTCAGCATATTTCCCTTTCCCAACAGCTACTACTTTGCCTTTTTGAGGCTTTTCTTTCGCAGTATCAGGTATGATAATTCCCCCTGCAGTTTTTTCTTCTGCCGCATTGGGCTTTACAAGAACTCTGTCATCAAAGAGTTCAAATGATTCTTTTGCCATAGTTGTATTTTATTTTTTGTTTTGAAATTTTGTCCAATGGACTCCCGTTAAGGGCACCAAATGTACACGAATAATTGTACCAAAGGTGGTATTGAGTTGTGTTGGCAGATAATCATGGTGTGTTGTCAGATTTTCCGACAGGCAGGCGGTCAAAATTTCACAAAACCTTTACTTTTTTTGAAGAAGAAGAAATTATGGCAATTTCCATTTGTCCCTTATTTGTCGCAACTTCAAATCAGGAAGCCTGCTATCGAGATAATGACCTGCGACTTTTTTCTGCCGGAAGGCTTCGTACAAGGTTACAGCGCATGCGACTGAAATATTTAAGGATTTAATAATGCCAACCTGCGGGATGATAAAATTGCCGTCTGAATATTTCAAAAGGTGCTCACTCACTCCAAGGGTTTCGTTTCCAAATACAAGCGCGACAGATCCGGTAAGTTCAAGCTCAAATACTTCGCGGGAGTCATCGCCGAGGTGTGTGGTGAAAATTTTATGGTATCGGCTTTTAATGTGGGTAAAGCAAAGTTCGGCATCTGTGTATTGATGGATTGTCAGCCATTCAGAAGCAGTGGACGAACTTCGATATCCCCATTTTTTAGCGGGCGGCACACGGTCATTTAGAATGTATACATCCTGTATACCCACGGCATCGCAGGTACGCATAACCGCTGACACATTGTGCGGATCGAATACATTTTCAAGAACTACAGTGATATCAGGCTGGCGGTGGTTCAATACTTCGCTAAGTCTTTTATAACGCTCAGGAGTCATAGACAGCAAGGTAGGAAGTTTAATTTTTTTTACTGCAATAAGGACATTGGCAGAAACTATTGCTTGATAATTTTGTGAACACTAAGGCTTTGGCCACTTTCTATTTTTATAAAATACACTCCCGCCTTTAGATTAGACAGGCGTAAAGTTGTTTTTTGAGATCGTAGTTTTTGAGTCAGGTGCAATCTTCCTGCGACATCGTAAAGTTTTAGAGTTTTTTCCGGCAGTTGAGTAAAGCTTTCAGTATTAATAACCACTTCCGTGGTAAACGGGTTGGGGTAAACGGAAACGGCTATTCCATCTGATGTTTCCTCCAGAATTGGGCCAGCCTGGGCATTGGTACTATCGCAAACAGTTGATGTAAGGATGGAATTTCGAAATCCGCCTTTGGCAAATTGTGCCCTCATAGCTTCTTTCTGGCCCTTTGTAAAAAGATTCATGCAGGCATCATCGGTAAAATCCATATAATTCATAAACATGTCTCCATTTTCATCGGGAGAACAAAGGGATTTGCGTGGAAATAAAGGGCAATAGGAATTATTTGTCTGTTGCTGAGGAGTATCATACACGCCGTCGTCTCCGCAGCTGGCATCTCCCCAAAGATGTTTCAGCCCGAGCCAATGCCCGATTTCATGGACCGCAGTTCTGCCTTTATTAAACTGGGGATTCAGTGCACCTTTCGTCCCAAACACATTGTATTGCATCACTACTCCATCGGTATTCGACGGGCCACCGGGAAAAACTCCATAGCCTAACGTGCGACCGAATAAATTACAAACCCAGATATTCAGGTACTTTGTAGCATCCCATGCATCATCCCCTCCTTTTGATGAAAACTTCATTTCATCATCTGACAGCCAAAATTCATCTTTTGTATATTTCCTTACTATACCTGAAGTGTACCGCCCCTGCGGATCTACCTTTGCCAGGCAAAAAACGATTCGTGTATCGGCCGCAAATTGCTGGAAAGGTATAGGCGTGTTTTCAGCATCTTCATTTTTTCTGCGGTAGTCTTTGTTCAACGCATCTATTTGCGATAACACCTGAGCATCCCCTATGTTTTCTCCGGCAGTGTGATAAAGTATATGAATAACCACCGGTATTACAATTACCTCGTTTGAAAAAGTATCCCGTGCACCCTGAACCGTTAAGGGTGTATTTAGATGACTGTTATAAACTAATTGGTGTTGCTTTACATATTCTTCCGTGCCGCATCGTTGTGCCTCAGCCTGGTAAAATAGCGCCGTTATAATAAATACTAAAAAAACTTTCATGCACTCCTGTTTATTCAGACCTTAATAATGAATACTTAACCGGATTACATAGGAGATTACAAAAATTACACGGGATGAGTGGAGAAAGAATGAACGATAAATACCCGGGATGGGTATATCAGCGATTCCGGGCACAAATAAAGAAATAATTATCCAAAGATCAAAGTCTCTGACAAAAAAGAAAGTTTACAATCGAGCAGGTTTGCTGGTGAGTCTACAATTAGGTGATATTCTTTTGCGAATATGCTCTTAAAATTTTGATGTCTTTGTTATTCGAACCAAACCCGTTTCCTACATTTACAACTCATAAAGAAAAATTTTGCATAAACTACTACCCGCTATCCTGCTAATGGCCATCCTCGGATGCAATGGCAATTCCCCTGAGTATGATCCGACTCTACCCAACGTAACTCCGGTATCTTTGCCGGCGCCCCAACCTATTACTTATAGTATTGAAGAAGTGTACCCGCATGATCCCGGTGCATTTACCCAGGGTCTTGAATACCATCGCGGAAAGTTATATGAAAGCACAGGCGAACCTAAAGAATCGCGCCTGCGTATTGTCGATCTGAAAACCGGTAGCACCGAAAACGAATACCTGATACCAGATCCTGTCATATTTGGCGAAGGCATTACTATTTTCAAAAGTAAAATTTACCAACTTACCTGGCAAAACCACAAAATATTTGTGTACAACGAAACAGACATTAAGCACCCGGTGAGTACTTTCAATTGGAGCGTGGAGGGCTGGGGTATTACTAATGACGGCAATAATCTCATCATCAGTGATGGATCGTCGCGTCTCTATTATGTAACACCGGATGAAGAGAAAAAAGAGATGAAAACAGTAAAAGTGCTAACGGTAGCTGACAACCGTGGCGCATTGGATAGTCTAAATGAATTGGAATATATAAATGGTTATGTTTATGCCAACCGATGGTATACCAACGAGATCGTAAAAATCGACACTTCAAATGGCCACGTAAAAGGCATCATGAATTTCACCGGCTTACTCAAGCAGTATGCTCCGGGAATTGTAGTGCAGGATGGGGCTGTTTTGAACGGCATAGCGTACGACAGTACCTCAAACAATATGTACATTACGGGGAAATATTGGCCAAAATTATTCGCCATCCGAATGAATAATTAGCTAACGTAATTGGAAAACGTATTTTTTAAAAGCTTTTATCCTTATTTTTCTGCCTGCGAAATATAAATCACCGAGCTACATTTTTCCGTGTTAAAAAGGGCTTTTGAATTGGATAGCATGCCCGTAAAAAAAGCGCTCAGGGGCTTTTCTGTTCCCGTTTTATATTTCTCACTCAGCATACTCACATATACACTATCGTACCACATGGGTTTTTCGGAAATGATTTTTAACCCATGAAGGGATAATAATTCCTTCATGGAGAAAGGTGAGAAATGATAAAGATGCCGGGGCACATCGTACGCTGCCCAATATTTTTGATATACTTCTTCATCATAACTTGTATAATTCGGAACTGCAATAAATAATTTTCCACCAGGCTTCAGGAGTGCCTTAATTTGACTGATATAGCTGTGCATATCATGCACATGCTCCAGCACATGCCACATGGTGATGGCATCAAACGTGCCCGTTTTCATAGAAAAAAGAGCAGACGATTCTGCAACCTCTAGTCCATATAACTCGCTGGCCTTTTGTCTCGCACTCTCATCAGGTTCAAGCCCGGTCACCTTCCATTTTTTTTTCATTTCAGATAAAAAGGCGCCCGTGCCACTGCCAATGTCTAAAATATTTCCTGATCTCATACCCGTAAAACCTTCGATGAGCCTCCGTTTGTTTTTTAATGTGCGTTTACGTACCTGGTGGTAAAGCCTGTTAATAATTCCAGCCTTCGTTTCGCTATGTGAAATATAATTTTCTGATTTATAATAGGGAGTCATTTCCTCAAACTCAGGAATATTTTGCGTAAATCTTAATGTACAGCTTTTGCATTCCCACACCTCGAAAATTTCACCTGAAACAGTGAAGTCTTTTACAGAAAGTACAGGAAGAATATTTTTACTTCCACAAACGGGACAGGAATCGTATACAATCATTCAAGCAGTGTTCGTGCAAAGAAAATATAAAATTAC
Organism: Ginsengibacter sp.; assembly: GCA_039930305.1. Lineage (GTDB taxonomy): Bacteria > Bacteroidota > Bacteroidia > Chitinophagales > Chitinophagaceae > Ginsengibacter. Next base: position 5,363 of record JBDSPQ010000363.1, read on the forward strand.
CATTTGAAGGTTGTCGTATTTAGCAATAAGACCTTAAGTAATTTTCGAAAAGTTGAGCACACACTTTGGGATTTTCTATGAAGAAATTAGAGAGAGACTGTAAGGTCCTTTATTGATGACATTCGCCTGGCCTATTATTAAATTCTAAAAATTCAGCGCTCCCGCAACCGTGCACCATACTTCCCGACCTCACGTTTCTGCCAATTCAATCCATACAGGAGCATGATCGCTGGTCTTTTCCCAGCCACGAACGTGCCGGTCAACTCCTGCAGTATCCAGGCGTTTCACAAGATCGGGGCTTAACAGGAAATGGTCAATCCGTAGCCCTGCATTCCTTCCGTATGCGTTGCGGAAATAATCCCAGAAGGTATAAATAACCTCGTCGGGATATAATTTTCTGATAGCGTCTGTCCATCCCTGTGATACAAGCGATTTAAACGCGCTGCGCACCTCCGGTCGAAAGAGCGCATCGTCGCCCCAGCGCTCCGGTTTATAGACATCAATTTCAGCAGGCATTACATTATAGTCGCCTGTAAGTACGACCGGCACCCCTGACTTCATAAGCCCGGCAGCATGCTCAGTCAGCCTTTCGAACCAGCGGAGTTTATAGTCAAACTTTGGACCGGGAGCCGGATTTCCATTTGGCAAATAAAGGCATCCTATTACAATTCCGTCAACCGTAGCTTCTATATAGCGGCTGTGTAAGTCCTCCGGGTCGCCGGGCAATACCCGCCTGATTTCTTCCGGCTTACCGTTTCGGCAGAGGATGGCAACCCCGTTCCAGCTTTTTTGACCATGCCAAATGGCATGATATCCGACATCTAAAATAGCCTGTTCTGGAAATTTTTCCTGGGGAGCCTTCAATTCCTGCAAGCACACCACATCTGCATTTGATTCGCTAAGCCAGCGAAGTAAAACCGGCAAACGGCCGTTTACACCATTCACATTATAAGTGGCTATTTTCATGAAAAACAAAAATTTACAGTTGTTAGAAAGATCTCAGGACGGGCCAGCTTTTTGGTTTGCAAAATTATCTTAATAACGAAACAAAAAAGCTTCCTGTTCACCTGATATTTTTGCGCAAATATCCTGGTTAAAAATATTCAATTGTAGGGATCTAACGACAATTAAAAATTTTCAAAACGAGGTAATTTGCAAAAGCAATTAATTGAGAAGAAAAGAATAGCGATAATGCCGCTTAATCCTGTTTAATGACCCACACAGAACCATTTCCAAATCATTTATTAGAAAGATTCATGAGAATTTAT
>JBDSPQ010000364.1:0-3210 GCA_039930305.1 Ginsengibacter sp.
TATTGGCGGGCACTCGCAGCTGCCGTTTTTATCGGCTTTGGTTTTTGGATAGTACAAGATTATGTTATTGGCGGGAAAGAAATATCTCCGCGTGTAACCGGTAATCAATACGAACAACCATCATCAATTTTGCTGCCGCAGGATACCAAAACCGAAGTTCCGGAAACAAGCGATGATAGGCACAGCGGAAGCAAAACCACGGTGGCGGTTAAATCTCAAAAGGAAAAAAATACTTTACTACAAAAATCTCTGGAAAAGAAGAAATCCCCTGAGATTGCGCGGGGCAGTATAACTGAAAACCTTACCCGAAATCAGGATTCTCTTAGTGGGATTATTACGAGTCCGCTGGAAAATCTTGCTTCAATAAATAAATTAAAGGATCAACAGTTGCCCAAAATGAAAACCGATCGCCCGGTTAGCGTTATTAATGCTGATATAGCTTATGAAAAAGAAAGTGCCGATGTTAACGGTCAGCAAGATGATGTAGCGCCGGAAAAAGATATTACCAGGGCCTCATATGCGAGCCTTAGCGAATCTAAAAATGAAAATTATGTGTTCTATAACGTAACTACGGAGGAGTTTAATAAATCCAAAGTAGGTGGCTTTCTGAAAAAAGTAAAACGAATTGTTGAAAGAAATAATCCCATCTCTCGTTTGCTTTCCGGTGACGAGGCACAAGTAGTTTCCAATTAATCAACTCAATAATTTTATTTCCATACCCATAACTTAATCAAAATGAAAAAGACAATACTTGCCTTAGCAGTAATTTTATTCACCCTGCATTCCTTCGCGCAGGAAGATTCTATGGTAGTGCGAAGACAGAATGATACCATTCGCATTGGTGGTATGATCATACTTAAGAAAGGAGATACCTCTCATACAAAGCGTGTAAGCGTAACCGTCGGCAATCGCAGGCGGCAAAAAAATTCCAACATCAATACGTCCTCTTTTATAGTAGATCTGGGCTTTTCTAATTGGAACGATAAGACCGATTATTCGGCTGCGACGGCAGGTGATTTTTTGATCAATAAGCCAGGTTCCCCGGTGCTTGGAATGAACGACTTTAAATTAAAAACAGTTAAATCTGCAAACGTTAATATCTGGTTTTTTATGCAGCGACTGAATCTTGTAAAGCACTATGTAAATCTTAAATATGGATTAGGTATTGAGCTTAACAACTATCGCTTCAAGTCAGCTGTTAGTTTAAATGAAGGGGGCACAAATCCCTACAACCGTGCTCAAAATATTCCACATGCTTTTGTCTTTAGAGATTCTATTTCATTCTCAAAGAATAAGCTTGCGGCAGATTATGTTACTATTCCATTCATGCTGAATTTTCGAACTAATCCGGAAAGTTCTTCCAAGGGTATTATGATTAGTGCCGGTGTGAGTGCTGGTTATCTTTACAGTACAAGAAACAAACAGGTAAGTGGTGAACGTGGTAAACAAAGAAACCGTGGTGATTACGACCTGGAAACCTGGAAGTTCTCATACATTGGCGAGTTGGGACTTGGACCAGCGCATTTGTACGGTTCCTATACTCCCACTTCGATTTTTAAAAATGGACTGAATATGATGCCTTATAATATTGGGATACGATTCAGCAACTGGTAAGAATTATTTACTCAGGTGCATGCTTCGTTCTTTATATAATTGCCTGAAGTATGGATCACGCAAATCTTTAATGAAGCGAATGGCCTCGCCCGTGCTTTTCATTTCAGGTCCCAATTCCTTATTTACATTTGGAAATTTATTGAAAGAAAAAACGGGTTCTTTTATTGCAAAGCCTTTGAGTTTTTTCTCAAAAGTGAAATCTTTCAGTTTTGCTTCACCCAGCATTACTTTAGTTGCAATATTTAAATAAGGGATCTGGTAGGCTTTTGCGATAAATGGCGTTGTTCGTGACGCACGCGGATTGGCCTCAATTACAAACACGTCACCATTCTTAATAGCAAATTGAATATTAATTAATCCCTTAATGTGCAACGCCCTGCCAATTTTTTCTGCATACTCTTCCATAGTATGCACAATCAGCGGAGAAAGATTAAACTCAGGTAAAACTGCGTTGCTGTCGCCACTATGAATACCCGCAGGTTCGATATGCTCCATTACTCCCATTACATGGAAATCATCGCCATCGAATATAGCATCGATCTCTGCTTCCTGGCACCTGTCCAAAAAGTGGTCAATAAGAATTTTATTGTTGGGTAAATGTTTGAGCAAACTCAAAACCCCCTTTTCCAATTCCTCATCATTTATCACAATGCGCATTCGCTGGCCGCCCAGTACATAGCTCGGGCGAACCAAAACAGGATATCCTACTTCCTTTGCGACCTCTATGGCTTCGTCTGTCGTGTAGGCGGTACCGTAATTCGGATATGGAATTCCGAGTTCCTTCAGCATATCACTGAACCGCCCCCGGTCTTCAGCGGTATCCATATCGTAAAAAGAAGTACCGATTATTTTTATTCCTTTTTCATCTAATCTTTTGGCAAGTTTCAGCGCTGTTTGTCCCCCAAGTTGTACGATAACACCAAACGGTTTTTCCAGTTCGATAATATCCCATATATGTTCCCAGAACACGGGTTCAAAATATAACTTATCGGCCACATCAAAATCTGTCGAAACTGTTTCAGGATTGCAATTGATCATGATGGCTTCATAGCCGCACTCCTTTATGGCGAGCAAGCCGTGAACGCAGCAATAGTCAAACTCAATACCCTGGCCGATACGGTTTGGGCCGCTGCCCAGTACAATGATTTTCTTTTTAGCCGATGATAAAGATTCGTTGTGTATGATAGTAGATTTCATTGACTGATATTACTCAAAAGTGCTATAAAAATAAGGGGTCTTTGCTTCGAATTCGGCACTGCATGTATCCACCATTTTATACACCCTTGTAATTTCAAATTCTTTTCTTTTCAGGTATACGTCTTCATCAGTGCTGCCGTCTTTCATTATGCGGCTTATCTGCTCATCGCCAAACCCCAATTGCTTTGCTTCTTTAAGAAGCGCAGGTGATATTTCCTCTAAATTAGTTTTCAATAACTCTTTTTCACAGTTACAAATTTTTTGTATTTGATAAATAAACCACCTGTCGATGTTCGTTGATTCACAAATGCGGCGCACACTTACGCCAATCATCAGCGCATCTTTTATCCTGAAAATCCGATCCCATTTTGGAACTTTTATGTACTCGATAATTTCTTC
>JBDSPQ010000365.1:0-5296 GCA_039930305.1 Ginsengibacter sp.
ATGGTACCACCAATGCGTCCGTCAGCTAAGATTCGCACGAAAATGCCTTTATATTGGAACGAATTTGAGAGCCCTAGAGTATATCTTGGATTGAAATTTCCTATATATTGTTGGTCCTGCGTTAGTACAGGTTTCCCGTTGGCATCCACCACATGACTGCCTTTCGAATCCGTGGCCCATCTAAATGCTAGCAGGTCGCCATAAGCTTTTCCCTCCTCTACCACAGGGGTAGCCGAGCGGCCAAATCCTCCGCCGAGATAGAATATTTTCACATCGTCACTCAGGGCAATTACTTTACTCCTGTTTAGAGCAAAATTCAAGGTCACGTCCCAATTGAAATTTTTACTAACCACGGGCGTGCCGTTGAAAACAAATTCAAAACCTTTATTTTGAATATTACCAGCATTTATATACTTGTTTGAATATCCTGATGCGGGAGGGAGCGCTACCTGCAAAAGTTGGTTGAATGAATTACTCTTATAATAAGTAGCGGTAAATCCAACCCGGTTACTTGCGAACCTGGCTTCAACTCCAACTTCAGTACTTTTAACGATCTCCGGTTTTAGGCCGGGTAACGGAAGTGTTGTACCTCTTGAAAGATAACCGTTGCCTGCGCCCTGGCCGTAGTTATAAGTAGGATTTAATAAAGCGAACCTACCTCCGTTTCCAACTTCCGCGTAATTTATGCTGGCTTTAAGAAAGGAAATGGCTGTCGGAAGGGTAAATAAATCTGAGAACACCGTGGACAAGCCAATCGATGGATATTGAAATGAATAAGGACTTGGCAGACGGGAGTCCCAATCGTTCCGTAAGCTCGCATCAAGATAAATCGCATTTAGGTATGAAAAATTCAACTGGCCAAAAACCGCCTGTGTTTGCACTTGGCTATATCCTTGGCCTGTTGCAGGAGCTTTAGCAAAATTCAAACTGAATTTGTTTGTAATATTTAAACCATTTGCATTAGCATTCGTTTCATCATACTTGCTATCCTGAAGTATGGCACCTACACGATATGTAACCTTTAAATCTTTTGTTATCTCATTAGAACCATCCAACATTACATCAAACCATTTTTCAGTGATTGTAATATTTCTCTTTTGGAAATCACCCCCAGATTTCGCCCATAAAATAGTACCAAGATATACGGAGTTGTCTCCGGCATCAAAAGTTCTGTCCAGGTTGACCCTTCCGGAAAGATTCAGCCAATTGTTTATTTTATATTTGGCGGTAAGAAAACCCACAACCCTATCACGGGTTTCATTAATAGATGTACGGTACGTTTCCCAGTATGGATTTTGATAAATAGAACTTAGTGTAGATGGCCATGCTGTTGGAGTTGTGATGCCTATGTTGTTAAGGAAATCATATTGGGAAGCATCAATAGTCTGTACATTTCTTGGGATTTGATAAATGTCGATAACCGGGGCGTTTTCTTCTCCAGTCCGTGGCCTATTATTTATATCCTGGTTTACATAAGTGATCTTGGCATCTGTAGAGAAACGGGAGCTTATTTGGTTCGTGATTCTAAAATTAACGGTATGACGGGTAAGGTCATTTCTCGGAATAATACCTTCGATAAGATTGTTGGTATAGGATAAATAAGTCTGCATTTTTTCGTTACCGGTATTAATACCTATTGAATTATTTAAACTTGTACCGTTTCTAAAAAAATCTTTTACATTATCAGGTTGCGGGGAATACGTTGATGGCTGCCCTAAATAATTAATATAGGCTTGCCCCGTCATTTTCGGCCCCCAGCTATCGCCTACATATGCCGTAGTATCGGTCCGAAGCTGTCCGCCATTTCCCTGGCCATACTGGTTTTGAAAATCGGGTAAAGCAAAAGCAGATTCAACCGTTATGCCTGAATTAACCGTAACAGAAAGGCGATCCTTTCTGCCTTTTTTGGTAGTGATTACAATTACACCGTTACCAGCCTGGCTTCCATAAAGAGCTGCAGCAGAAGCACCACGCAATACAGTGACTGATTCAATATCGTCAGGATTAATGTTCGAAGCACCATCAGATCCCTGTACCGATCCGAAATCACTTGTACCTGTACCGTTAGTACCATTACTGTAAGGAACCCCATCTACCACAATCAGCGCATTGTTACTTCCCTGCAATGACCTATTTCCCCGCAGCACGATCCTGGCACCACTACCCGGTCCGCCGGAGCCTTGGTTAATTACCGCGTTGGCAATTTTTCCTTGGAAAGAGTTGATTACGTTGTTTGCATCTCTTACTTCTGTAAGTTCGGAAGGCTTAACTGTTTGCGTTGCATACACCAGTGTTTTTTCCTTACGGGAAATACCAAGAGCGGTTACAACTACCCCTTCAAGCTCACTTTGGCTGCCCGAAAGCTCTACTGTTACATTAGAAGAATTGGCATCAACAATTTTGTCTACAGATTCAAAACCGACGCTGGATATTACCAATGTAACCTTCCCCGAAGGAACACTTATTGAAAAAGACCCATCATTTCCGGTGGCAGTTCCTGTAGGTCTGTTTCCTTTTATTTGTATCGAAGCGCCCGACACAGGTTGGTTGTCTCTTACGGAGACCACTTTCCCGGTTACCGTTCTGGTCTGCGCATCTGCTGTAACGCACAGCAAGACAAGAGGAATTAAAAATAATTGTTGGAATTTTCTCATGAATGTAAAATTTTTAAATGGCTAAAGTTTGTAATTCCAAACGCAGGCAACGTGATTTTTCCGTCTCGATGATAAATAGCATAAGATAGTTTTGCAAGAGAACCTGTTTTTATTCGGTAAGAAATTTACTTTCGTTTTGGTATCTGAAAAATTAATTTTGAGAACTCGTACAAAGACAAACCGCAAAAACCAGTTTTTTAGGATGTGTTCATAAGCTTATAAAGTATAGTCCCAGAAACAAACTTCATAGTTGACTCCTGTTACTTTTGCTAAAATATGACAAATTATTTTGTTAAAATGATGCATGTAATTTATTTCTATTTTTTAATTGTTACACGCAAACGGTTGCAACGGGTATGCAAACGTTTGCGTTACTTTTTTTGGGATCATCAAAACAGCATGCCATTACCTCTATTTCGAAATCAACATCCATTTATTTAATAAGACATAATTTTCATTCGAAGTATTTATCCCTTGCAGGTTTGGCATTACTCCATTATAAATGCTATTCGCCCATTGAGCCCACATATTATCCGGGTTCTTACCATGCAATTGTTGTAAAAAATTTTGCGCCTCTTGTGGTTTCCCGATTTTTTTAAATGCCCAGGCCGTAACAAGGTCATTAGCCGAGGAAGAATAATTTTTATTTACACCGTTATGAAAAGAAATTATTTTATCAAGCATCCGTTTTGCCTCTGAATCATTTTTGAGATGTTGATAATTTTGATAGGCCAGCCAATCTTCAAGCCTTGCATCAATATTTTCTTCATATGGTTTTCCTGCTCCCAGGTTTTGCGGCCATTCACGAGCTGCGTCTATATAAGTTAACGCCTTTTTATAACGCTTTTTTTTCATTTCTTCCAGGCCCAGCATCAATTTCGTTTCCCGGTATAATCTTCGTCCATCGGTTGATCCTTCATAAGGTAAAATATGAATTGATTTCAATAAGGCATTTGCTTCGCCAAACCGTTCATTCATCATGAATGCTTTTACATTGAGCATACCTATAACGTAATTATTTGGAAAATTTTTGTAATATTTTACAGCAATTGATGATGCTTTTTCAGCATTATTATTCGCGAGGTAATAATTAATAAGGCCCTGGCCATATCGCCATTGCAACTGATCAAGGTCTGCTGCTTTGTGCAAATCCGCAAGAGATTTCGTGCTGTCATCTTTGTACAATTCAGCTCTCGCAGCATAGAATGGAGCGTACCCTGGCTTATCGCCTATCTGAGTAAATAATTCTTTTGCAGAAGGAAGATTATTACTATTCCATTCGATCAATGCAAGATGATACTTTAATAACCAATCGTCATCTTGTTTAATAAGCTGCTCAAGAATATCGGCGGTTTCCCGACGGAACGGAAATATGATTTCAGTCCCGAATTCATTTAAATTTAATTTCTTGTTTTCAAGGTAAGCCTCCCAATATTTCACCTCTGTTTCTTGCGGCGCCAAATGTAATACCTGTATAGCTTCTTCCTTTCTGTCCATATTATAATAGGCAATGGCCGTTTCTAAAAAAGTCTGTGCGGGTTGTTCATTTTTTATGGCTAATAAAAAGAGCGTTTTGCTTTCTTCGGATTTTCCATTCAAGTAATTTTCAAATAAGGCGAAATGATTCAAAGGATCGAATACCAAAATTGAATCAAGAATTTTAAGGCCTTGCTGTTGTTTATTTTGCAAACGATCAATAACTGCCAGCAATTGATACGCCTCTATTGCATACTTATCAAAGTCAATACTTTTATTTGCATACTCCGTGGCTCTTTCATAATTTTTCTCTTTGAAATATATTTTCGACAATTCGGTATAAGCGGCACTGCGATATTCTAAGCCTAAAGCGGCGATATCAAAACCATCTTTTGCATCGGTAATATTTCCCAGGCTATTGTTGATAATTCCATAATAATAATTAGCCGCAGGATCGTAGGTATCAATTGACAGCGCTTTCTTACAAATTGAAAGTGCTTCATTATAGCTCCGGTTTCGATATAACAGCACCGCATAATCGGTCAAAGCGGGCAGGTAATTTGAATCCTTTTGAATAGCCGCTTTTAATTTTTCTGCCGCTCCCTGGTAGTCTCGCTGGCGCATATCTTCTTTTCCTTGCAAGTACAATCCATAAGCCGTATCCCAGTCGAAGTTCGCTGGTGTATTTACGGGGCGGCCGATTACATTAGCAGATGGAGCCGCATCATACCGCAGTTTAGTAACTCCCAAAGTGGCGACAAGACTATCTCTGTTTCCATTTAACTGTAGTGAATCTTTGAAAAGTTCCAGTGTCTGTAGGTCTAACTGTCTAGAATAAACGACCTCGTTGCCGTTCATTATTTTCATTTCATCTTTTATAGGTTGCAATGGCGAGAAGTAGATTTTAAGCCACCCATTTTCTTTCGTGATATTAAGCGCACCATAATTGTTGGCTGCCACAAGACCATTTGTCTTCAAGACCGGGAACCAATATTCGGTCCAGACATCCGTATTATGAGGAGTGAAGCCAATATGCTTGAAAGGAGTTAAGGTGCTTCTTTCAGCCGCCTGGTTAAACATACGCCCGCTTTGAACTTCCACATATTGTCCATCTGTATCAGTGAGGAGTTTTTCCCAGATCATTCCCTGTTGGGAGAGTCCCCATA
>JBDSPQ010000366.1:0-4133 GCA_039930305.1 Ginsengibacter sp.
AACAAAATGTAGCAGGTGTGTCGCTTTTAGAAATGCTTGGTGAAGTTACTGAGCCTGTTGGATTTGAGGTGTCAATTGAAAAGCAAATAAAACCGGGCAGTGGTCTTGGTTCAAGTGCAGCGAGTGCCGCAGGGGTAGTGGTGGCGGCCAATCATCTTTTAGGAAATCGATTCAGTAAAGAAGAACTGGTGCGATTTGCGATGGCAGGAGAAAAGCTTGCATCAGGTGTCAAACACGCGGACAATATATCTCCCTGCATCTATGGTGGCATCACACTTATTCGATCAATTTTTCCGCTTGATATTATCTCTCTGCCCGCGCCGCCTATATTCGTTACTGTAGTACATCCGCAAATAGAAGTAAAAACTTCTGATGCCAGGGAAATACTTCGGAAAGAGGTTTTACTTAAAGATGCTATAAAGCAATGGGGCAACATTGCGGGCCTTGTTGCAGGATTTATGAAAAATGATTATGGGCTTATAAGCCGATCACTGGAAGATGTGATTATCGAGCCGGTTCGCAGTATGCTTATACCGGGCTTTGATGATGTAAAGAAACGCAGCGTGGAGGCGGGATCGTTAGGTGGCGGCATATCGGGCTCCGGGCCGTCCATATTCATGCTTTGCGAAACTGAAGCCACTGCAACTAAAGTGGAAAAAATTATGAAGGATATTTATGATAGTATTGGTTTGCACTATTATACGTATGTAACCACAATTAATAATGACGGAATAATAATCAAGGATAAAGGCTGATACCGGTGTAAAATTTATGTAATGCGCTATCGTAGCACCAACAACAATTCTCCAAAAGCAAATTTCAAGGAAGCGACTATAAAAGGTCTTGCGCCGGATAAGGGACTATATTTCCCTGAAATGGTTCCCATCCTCGACCGTGATTTCATAGGCAATATTGAGCAGTATTCAAAAGAAGAAATAGCCTTGAAAGTAATTCAGCCCTATGTTGGTGACGTTATTCCCGCGGATGAATTGAAAAGAATTGTAAGTGAAACAGTCAATTTTGATTTCCCCCTGGTGCTCGTTACTGATAAGATATTTTCATTAGAATTATTCCATGGACCTACTATGGCATTCAAAGATGTCGGCGCTCGTTTCATGAGCCGATGCCTTGGTTATTTTGTAAAAGATGTAAAGAAAAAAATTACTGTGCTGGTGGCAACTTCAGGTGATACAGGTGGCGCAGTGGCAAATGGTTTCTATAATATAGATGGGATCGAGGTGGTAATCCTTTATCCTTCCGGCAAAGTAAGTAACGTGCAGGAAATGCAATTAACCACTTTAGGAAATAATATTACCGCCATTGAAGTAGATGGCTCATTCGATGATTGTCAAAAGATGGTAAAGCTTGCTTTCGGGGATGAACAACTTAACAATGAATTGTTTCTTACTTCTGCTAATTCTATAAATGTAGCCAGATGGCTGCCCCAGCAATTCTATTATTTTTTCGCATACTCACTGTGGCCGGACAAACACCAACCGCCTGTCTTTTGTGTGCCCAGTGGCAACTTTGGGAACATATGTGCAGGATTACTGGCGCATCGTTCGGGGCTGCCTGCACAACATTTCATAGCTGCCTGCAATGCAAATGATACGGTTCATCAATATATGCAGACAGGTGTGTACCATACGAAGCCATCGGTGCCCACTTTATCCAATGCAATGGATGTTGGAAGTCCAAGCAATTTTACCCGAATTCTCGAATTGTTCGAACAGCAATTTTTGTCCCTGAAAAATATGATGTCTACATACACAGTTTCTGATGCTGATACGCAGCTGGTTCTTCAGGAAGTGTTTTCTAAAAGCGGGTATTTGCTTGATCCGCATGGCGCAGTTGGCTATCTGGCGTTAAGAAAATATCTTGAACAACATTCGGAATTTGCAGGGATATTTTTGGAGACTGCACATCCCGTTAAGTTTTATGATGTGGTGGAGCCCGTTATCCTTCAGCCGGTTCTGCTACCGGACCAAATTAAAGAATTGATTTCCCTGGAAAAGAAAAGCATGAGAATGGGTGCGGAATACGCGGAACTAAAAGATTTTCTTCTGGCTTAGCCCGCGACGTAACAAATCGAAAAAACTTGAAAAGGTTTCCTCCTATTATGTTTTTCGAACACGATTTTCAACAGACAAAAAGGGAATAATAGGAGGTGATTTCTAAAAGTGTATACTTTTTACTAACACGCCGTTGGTATTTTTACGAACCGTTCGGTAATTTCAGTACCAGCATAACTAAGAAATACCGCTCTTGCAGTAAGCATATAGCCGCCATATCTTTGTACCAGAAGTTGATTGATGTTATAACAACATTAATCCCTATCCAAATCCGGTGAAAAACGTACACAATTCCGAATCCACGAAAACCAAAAAAAATCCGATATCAGTCAACTTCTTCTTTTTATCCTATAACAAAACAACATATTCTAAAGTATCCAGCCGGTAAAATGGCAAACCAATTATCCTTTAAAAAATATTACCCCCTGGAATAAAATTATTCCTTAGAACCCCGCAAAAAATTGTGGGGTTTTTTTATTGGTGTCAGGGTGGGGAAAGCAGATGAGTCCCGCCAGGTAGAAAATAATTCCTGCAGAATTCCGTTATGAAATAAACAGGTAAACTTTACCTGTCGTTAATTTTCCGACAATCCTAAAAACCAACTCTATGGATGAATTAATGTACGGCGCAGAATACTTCTGTTATTTCAGAGGCGAGTTTATTGGAACCGCGACATTTACCGATGACCCCTGCATCGGTGATACATTTCTCAAAATGGAAGTGCACGCAAGCCGTGGACTGGAGGAGATAGCCATTATGCCCGATGAATGGAAACTCCGAATTGAACAGGACTGTTGAGCCAGTATTTTCTTTTGCTTTCTATAAATGTTTTTTCACGAGGGCTTTCTTAAGTTGCCTTTATTTAATTAGAAGCCTACATGATAGCCCATCTTATGCTATCAGGTAATTACCTGCCAAAAATAGATTCCGTTACTTTGCTGGCTGAAAATAATCAATAACGAATACATAACTAAGCAAAGACGTATGGAAAATCTTATCAACAAAGTTGCCTACATTACCGGTGGATCGAAAGGGATAGGCTACGGAATCGCAAAAAAATTATTGGATGTGGGAATGCGTGTTGCAATTACCGGCAGGAACATGGAGTCGGCTAAAGAAGCTGCAATATCACTCACGAACGACGATTCAAAAGTGCTGGCTTTGGAATCTGATGTGAGTTCAATGGAATCAGAAAATAAAGCGATAAAAGAAGTACTGAATCATTTTGGCCAGCTTGATGTGCTGGTTGCCAATGCAGGTGTGGGACATTTTGGTTCAATAGAAACGTTGACTGAACAAGAATGGCAGGAAACCATTGACACCAATCTTACCGGCGTTTTTAACAGTGTGAAGGCGAGCCTGCCTGGTTTAAAGAAATCTAAAGGCTATATAATCACGGTAGCCAGTCTTGCCGGGACTAATTTTTTTGCGGGCGGATCGGCATACAATGCCAGTAAGTTTGGATTAGTAGGATTTTCTCAGGCCATCATGCTTGATCTTCGCCAATATGGAATCAAGGTAACTACGATTATGCCAGGTTCGGTTGCAACACATTTCAATGATCATATACCAACCGATGCTGATGAATGGAAGATACAACCAGAGGATATTGGTCAAATGGTGGCTGACTTGTTGAAGATGCCGGAGCGTACATTACCCAGCAAGATAGAAGTAAGGCCAACCATTCCTAAATAATTTGTGTAGAACCAAATGGAGTTGAAAATCTGAAGTAGCAGCCTAACGGGTGTCGAAACAGGATATTTTAGGAATAACGAAAACCTTCTCACGGTCTAACTGGGATGAATAATCGTAACTATACGAACAGATTGTTAATTTCAGAACGTTCCCAATGAAGCACTACTGCAATTGTATCGGGCATATCTGTGAGATATCTTTGAGTCAGAAGTTAATTGATGTTCAACGAGCATTAATCAGAAAAATCCAAATCCACTGAAAAGATCAAAATTAATCCCTGAAAAACTAATCATTAATCCGATATCATTCAACTTCATTTTAAAATAAAAAACTGGAACATTCAACATATCCAAAAGAAAACAGCCG
>JBDSPQ010000367.1:0-2545 GCA_039930305.1 Ginsengibacter sp.
TTGCTTCCAATCTTGCACTTGCCATTGCAGAGAGCGGTGCAAAAGTGGGTCTTATGGATGCCGATATTTATGGCCCGAGTGTACATATTATGTTTGGCGTGAGAGGAGAACGCCCCGTGATGAAAGATGTGGATGGTAAAGGCAAAATTGTACCCCTTGAAAGATATGGGATTAAACTTATGAGTATCGGGCTTTTAGTAGATGAAAAGCAAGCCGTAGTTTGGAGGGGGCCTATGGTGAGTAGCGCGATCAGGCAGTTTGTAACAGATGTGGATTGGGGGGAGCTGGATTACCTGATCCTTGATATGCCGCCCGGCACGGGCGATATTCATTTGACCGTAGTGCAGACGGTTCCGGTAACCGGGGTAATAGTCGTGACTACGCCGCAGTTGGTAGCACTCGCTGATGCTAAAAAAGGAATTGCAATGTTTAATCAGGCACAATTAAAGGTACCCGTTATCGGCCTTGTTGAGAATATGAGCTACTTTACGCCAGCCGAGTTACCCGGCAATAAATATTTCATTTTTGGGCAAGGCGGCGGCAAAAATCTTGCGGAAGAATTTGATATTCCTTTTCTGGGCGAAATCCCTTTAGTACAATCTATCCGCGAAGGAGGTGACGAGGGTATACCAGTGATGATAGGTGATGACGAAATAACCCGGAAAGCTTTTATTGAATTTAGTGATAACGCTATAAGAGGTATTGCAATGCGCAACGCGCAACTGCCTGCCACTGAAGTTTCGGAAGTGCTCGAGTTTAGTTGAAAAATTACTTCATCGAATCACTTTCGTTTGATGGCTTTGGGAGATTATTTCTCTCTACTGAAATAGCTGATTAAATCACCCCCGAGCCTGTGCTGTTTTCTTAAATTAAATTTCTTTAGTTGAGGTGCCTCGATACCGTCTTCTATAAATAACTCCCCGTTTGTAATAACCCTTGCCTCGTCCCACAGGTCAAGGTCGATAAAGGATTGGAGAGTTTTACTACCTCCTTCCACTATCAAACTCTGGATGTTTAACTTAAAAAGAGATGCGGTGAGTTTTTCTAAAAAATCCCCATCATCTATTTTAATATACTGTGTCTTATTTTCTATAGTATCTTTTATGCAGTTATATACTATGGTTTGAGTGTCATTATTGAATATGTTTAATGAACGAGGCAATCGAAGTGACTGGTCAATAATAATTCTAACAGGATTCTTGCCAGCCCATAGTCTTGTCGTAAGCAGTGGATCGTCTGTTTCGACTGTATTCGTGCCGATTAGGATTGCGGCCTCTTCACTTCGCCATTTATGCACAAGCCGGTTTGAAAGTTCGTTGCTTATTTTCAACCGTTTCCCTTTTCCACCCAATTTTCTATTTCCGGTTTCTGCCCATTTTAAAATGATATAAGGCCGTGATTCGCGATGAAAGATGAAAAATCGTTTGTTTAGCTCAAACGCCTCCCCTTCCATTACACCCGTTATCACGTCTATTCCGGCGTCCTTTAGCTTTTGAATCCCCTTGCCCGATACCTCTTTAAATATGTCCTGGCAGCCAATGACTACCTTTTTAATGTTGTTACTTAAAATAAGGTCAGCACAGGGAGGTGTTTTTCCGAAGTGGGTGCAGGGCTCCAACGATACATACAATATGCTATCAGGAATATGCTTTTTATTTTTTTCTTCAACGCTGTTGATGCAGTTTACCTCGGCGTGTGCCTCGCCAAATTTTTTATGATATCCTTCCCCAATGATGCTGTTTTCAAAAACCAAAACAGAACCTACCATTGGATTAGGTGCCACCTGCCCGGCTCCCATCCGGGCCAGTTGAATGCATCGCGTCATGTATCGTTCATCCTGCGTCAAGTGTTTGTTTTGTTGGTGCACAAAATAATTAAGTTTGTGTGAATGACAACGGCGCAATACCATAAGCACTTCATAAATCAGCTAAAAACAATTTATGAAGAAAGAGAAGCGACACAAATTGCTGAATGGGTTTTTGAAAATATAACAGAACTAAAAAAATGGCAAATCCGCATGGGGCAGCACGAAATTGATGCTGGAATATTAGGCAAATTGAATGGATGTCTTGGCGATCTTTTGCTACACAAGCCTGTGCAATATGTATTAAGTGAGGCCTGGTTTTATAAACGATTATTTTTTGTAAATGAAAATGTATTAATCCCGCGGCCCGAGACAGAGGATATCGTTGCTCGTATTGTAGAAGATTTACAACTAAGAAATATAGTTTATCCCTTAATCCTCGATATCGGAACAGGCAGCGGTTGCATTGCCGTTTCATTAAGTAAGGAATTGGTGGAATCAAGCATTACGGCCATTGATGTGAGCAATGGCGCACTAAATGTTGCCAGGCAGAATGCGGCGAATCTTGATGCAGTAATTGACTTTCTATTGATTGATTTTCTTGAGCCAAAAGAATGGGCTGGCTTGAAAAAATATGACGTTATAGTAAGCAATCCGCCCTATATACCCGTAAAAGAAAAAGCAAGTCTTGCTAAAAACGTAATATCATTTGAACCACATAACGCTTTGTTTGTACCCGAT
>JBDSPQ010000368.1:0-3586 GCA_039930305.1 Ginsengibacter sp.
AAATCTAAACAACCTTGATAAGCGCATTATAAAAAACCAGCAGTATTTGGTACAATGTTTGGAATCATGTGTATAACTAAAATCAGTGTAATGAAAAATTTTAAAAAATTAGGACTTTTTATACCCGTTTTTGCAATCATAATGATAGGCTGCAATGCTACAAAATCTCAAAAAGGTGCGGCGATAGGAGGAACAGCCGGTGCGGTAGGTGGGGCAATAATAGGCAAGGCGGTGGGCAATAAAGTCCTTGGTACCATTTTAGGGGCCGCTGTAGGCGGAACTGCAGGTGCCATTATTGGACGTAACATGGATAAGCAAGCTGAAGAAATCAAGAATGATATTCCCGGAGCTAAGGTAGAAAGAGTAGAAGAAGGTATCAAAGTTGAATTCAATGAAAAAATTCTCTTCGCTTTTTCCAAGTCAGAACTCGGGGATGCAGCAAGGGAAAATCTCGGAAAGCTAGTAGATGTATTGAATAAATACCCGAATACTAATATCGAAATACAGGGACACACTGACAGCAGAGGTTCCGAAGAGTACAACATGGGATTATCTGAGAAAAGAGCCAGCACTGTTGCCGACTTTCTGAAATCAAGGGGTATTGCTGAATCTAGAATAACCACAGTCGGATTTGGTGAATCTGCACCAGGATATACAAACGAAACTGATGAGGGTATGGCGCAAAACCGCCGGGTTGAATTTTTAATCACCGCGGATGATCAAATGAAAGAGGAAGCTAAAAAAGAAGCTGCGAATCAATAACAATGTTTTTGTAATTAGTATTGAAGGGGATGCGCAAGCGTCCCTTTCATACTTTACCAACTTTTTTTATTAAGCGTGAATTGAAGAATCAGGTAAATCCTTCTCAAAAAACTTGATTGAATGTTTTTCCAACTCGGCTAAAACAGGATTGTAAATCTCCGGCAAAATGGGAATGTGAAGTCCGGTCAATTTTATCTCGCTTTGCAAAATTAGTTTAGCCGCTATACCCAGCGGCAAGCCAACTGTCTTAGCCATAGCGGTATGAAGTTGGTCATCGCCTTTTACAATCAGCGAGCTTATGAAAGTTTTTTTAAGATCGTTTTTCGTGTAAGCAATTTCATGGAGCATTACTATCATGTCTTTGTCGTCTGTTTTCATCGCCAGCTTGCGTTCCATAAGAGACTGCAATATTTCCCCGGATGAGCAGGATGAAAAATCTGCAGTGACATTGTCCCGCATTCCGAGATAATCGATTTGTAAAAAAAACTCTTCAGGAAGCGTGGTGGGATCTATACCGGATTCTTTTAGCTTGTTATTAAACCACTGGAGATATGTTGTATTTCCCCTGACCTGCTTCTCGTCATTATACGATGTAAAATTCGCCTGCACCAGCGTGTTCCATCCTTTGCAAAATGAAGGCTGCCTTAGCGTAGTTCGGATAAAAGTTTCTGCACCTTGTAAACCATAATTTTCAATATACGAAAGCGAATCCCTGTTCGGATACCACGCTAGCGGAAAAAGGCCGGGAATACTTACCTCCTGACAGTTTTTAAAAACTTCACTATAGGAAATTATTTCCTTATTGTTACGAAGGCGGAATACTGCGCCGTTAGCACCAGCCAAAACAATATTTCGGGGATTCCACGTAATCTTGTAATGCCATGGGTTGTCATCGCTTTCCGGAGCTACCAGACCGCCACAATGCGAAATAAAGCTGTGAACTTTGCCACCTTCCAATCGGATCTTATCAATAATTTTCATCGCGCTCATATGATCAATTCCTGGATCGAGGCCCAGCTCGCAAATAAACAACAGCCCTTTCTTTTTTATTTGTTTATTAAGAGACGTAATTTCCTTATCAGCATAGGAGGCAGTCAACAAATTTTTTGAAAGT
Source organism: Ginsengibacter sp. (assembly GCA_039930305.1). Taxonomy (GTDB): domain Bacteria; phylum Bacteroidota; class Bacteroidia; order Chitinophagales; family Chitinophagaceae; genus Ginsengibacter. The sequence continues at coordinate 1,877 of JBDSPQ010000368.1, forward strand.
TCGATACATGATTGGGCTGCTAAAATGTGCAGCTGTGGAGGAAGCATGGAGATAACAATGTCTGCTTCAGCGATTATCTTTCTCCGCTCTTCTTCAATGGTAATATTTATTGATATGGCTTGGGCATATACGCAGTTTTTAATTTTGGATTCCGCCATTGTTTGGTCTGCATCACACACAGTTAATTTCCATTTATTCTGGCTGCACACATTACATAAATATTCAATTAAGATGGTAGCAGATTTTCCTGCTCCAATCACTAAAATGGTCTTCATTTCAAATTATCATTTGTCTCCCTGAAAAATACATGAAGCTGGCAACTTAAACACAAATTTTTACATCATAGACACAACAGTTCATAAAAAACGATGCTTGATTCTACTGTCAAAGGGTAGTGTAAAAGCATTGATGTAAAGTTTTTCCATGAAGCATTAATAATGGATAATCGTTTTCCACAAATATGTTTTAAAATGGTAATAAAAATGCCTGTTTTATGCGTATAAATCAAGGAAACGAGCCTTTAAAAAAGTATATTTGCAGATAGTTAAAATTTATGGAAACAACTGAAGATCAATTGCCTGATAATAGCCCCGGTAGAGGAAGAATAATCCCGGTGAATATTGAGGAACAAATGAAATCCGCTTACATTGATTATTCAATGAGCGTTATCGTCGGCCGAGCATTGCCAGATGCACGGGACGGATTAAAACCAGTACACCGCCGCATCCTCTACGGGATGTATGAAATGGGTAATTTATTTAACCGGCCCTATAAAAAATCCGCACGTATAGTCGGTGATGTTATGGGTAAATACCATCCGCACGGCGATGCCTCAATTTATGACACCATTGTGCGTATGGCGCAGGAGTGGAGTATGCGTTACACTTTAGTGGATGGCCAGGGTAACTTTGGAAGCCAGGATGGCGACAGCCCGGCGGCCATGAGATATACCGAAGTGAGGTTGGAAAGAATCGCCGAAACAATGCTGGATGATATAGAAAAAGACACCATCGATTTTCAGCTCAATTACGATGACACTACTAAAGAACCGACGGTTCTTCCTACGAGAATTCCTCAGCTTTTACTTAATGGTTCCAGTGGAATTGCAGTAGGAATGGCCACCAATATGTTGCCACACAATCTTAATGAAGTGGTAGATGGTTGTACAGCTTTCATCAATGATAAAGACATTACAATAGATGACCTGATAAAAATCGTGAAGGCTCCCGATTTTCCAACAGGAGGCATCATTCACGGATATGAGGGCGTAAAATCGGGATTTCATACCGGTAGAGGAAAGGTAGTAGTAAGAGGAAAAGTGACTGTAGAAACCACCAAATTGGGGCGGGAAAAGATCATAATCACTGAAGTGCCGTACCAGGTGAACCGCGATAACTTAACTGAAAAAATCGGGCATCTCATTAACGATCGGGTGATTGAAGGCGTTTCAGACGTAAACAATGAGAGCAATAATAAGGAAGGCACGCGGATTGTGCTTGAGCTAAAGAAAGACGTTATTGCGCAGGTGGTTATAAATCATTTATACAAGCACAGTGAACTGCAGACTTCTTTTGGAATTAATAATGTCGCTCTTGTAAAAGGCAGACCGAGGATATTAAATTTAAAAGATCTTATCAAAGAGTTTGTCGATTTTCGACATGAGGTTGTTATAAGAAGGACACGATTTGAATTAAAGAAAGCTGAGGAACG
>JBDSPQ010000369.1:0-3633 GCA_039930305.1 Ginsengibacter sp.
TACAATGTCTTCCGCCAGTGAATTATTTCCGGCAAGTTTATCCGGATGCAACTTCTTCATGCTTTTCAGCCATTCGGTAAAGCTTTTCATTTGTGTCCCGAGTTTATCATTAGATAAAGTAGCTTCATTCAGGCGTATTCCCTGCGAAGCAAAATAATCCACAGTATGTAAAGGCTCGAAGGGGATCACATCATCTGCCTTAGTACTTTCAGTAAGTATGTTTTTCATTTGGCCGGAATCACTTTCAACGGGGGCATCAGTATTTTTAAAAAACAATGGTTCTGCTTCCCGGGTAATTTCTTCCAATGGAACTGCGTCTCGTTGTACCGTTACTTGCGGGTCCGGGTGTTGCATTTCCGGGGTGACTGCCTCTGCGATATCTGGTTTGTTGGCCTGCACTTCGTTAAGAGGTGAATCTTGATCTTCTGACACTGAAATCTCCGAAACAATTAATTCAGTTGGCGTTGGCATGGTTTCGGGCAATACCGGTTTTTCTTCCGGTTCATTGCTATCATAGATTTCTTCAGAGCTAGGAATATCGGTGTGGGCTGCATCCAAATGTTCATGATCAGCTGAATAATCTATGGTTTCATCTGCCTCATCCGGACCGGCTGCTACGGAATCATCTATCATAGGAAAAGCACTTGCCTCTATTTCATCTGTGTTCACGGCAAAGTGTTTTTTAAACTGCTCGCCTGATTCTACCGGCGAGGCAAATGCGTTCTCATTGCAGTGGATATTTGACAATTGAAAAGAAAGCCAAAGCGGGTTGGGAAAATATAAAGCCGTCTTTTTAGCAAGGGGCAGGAAATCCTTGTGTGCGTTTTTTCTATAATTACAAAGAAGAAGGTAATGCGCGAAAGCACTGTAAGGATATTCGGTCGTCCATTTCTCCAACTCCTCTGTTGGCGTATCAGCGTAGGCAACATTTGTTTCTGACGAATTCATTCCTTCTTTTGAGAATAAAAAATATGATTACCAGTTAGAAAAAATCTTATTAAAGATTGCATCAGTTACGTTTTTCACAATTTCGTCTCCTAACTGTGATTCTGCCTGAGGCAGGGTCAGCTGTGCCGAAAAATCATAATTGCTTGTAACATCCGCTTCGAAATCTTTTTTCGAATCTAAGGTATTTTTAAATACAAGGTGAAAGGTCACATTAAGCCTGTTCTGGCTGGCATTCTGGTTGGCTATACCGGTTGTCGTAACGCTGTAGTCAGACAAGTAGCCACTTATATCGTAGTGGGCGTCGTCATTATTTGTTTGACGTAATCTTGTTTGCCCTATAATTTTTTGTTTAAGTTTTTCTGTAATCTGCGGTGTAATCTGCGGATTCACATAGCGGGCTTTGTTTTCGAGATAGTTTACCCTAAAGGTTTGTATCTCGGGTGGGATGGGGGCAGCATCTCTTGTTGAATATCTACAGGTAGCACACCCCGTTAGTAAGAAGAATAAAAATAAAGAAAGAAGGATTTTCATGAGAAATGTTCGTTACGGATTTTCATTGGCTGCGTGCCCGGTAAATGTCCGGATATGTTATTCATTAATATTATATTCTTTCAGTTTCCGGTAGAGGGTCCGCTCACTGATACCCAGATCAGATGAAGCGTCTCTCCGTTTGCCCCGGTGCTTCTTAAGGGCTTTAATAATCAAGTCTTTTTCAGCATCCACAATGCTTAGAGACTCTTCTACTTCATGATGATTGTCTATCTTATCATTAGATAAAACTACGGGTTGGTTATTTGCCAGCACGGGTTTTGCGGGCTGATGGTATTCATCGAGTAATTTCTCATCGTGCAGATTCATGTTCCCATTCATGACCGACGGATTGTTGTGCAGCATATCGAAGAACATCCGTTTCAATTCCGTAACATCCTTTTTAACGTCAAAAAATAATTTGTACAGTATTTCCCTTTCGTTGCTGAATTCTTTTTGATTGGCTCCAGGTTGGCTAGCCGATGACAAAACCGGTAACCTGGTAAAATTGGTCTCAGGCAGAAATGAAGCCATATCTGCCGCACCAATCATTTTATCTTTAGCTAATACAGAAGTTTGCTCCGCTATGTTTTTTAATTGGCGCACATTTCCGGGCCACGGATAGTTTGCCAAAGTATTTTTGGCTTCTTCATCGAGTTGTACCGGTGGCGATTTATAACGGTCCGCAAAATCCACGGCGAATTTTCTAAAGAGAAGAGAGATGTCTTCCTTACGATCCCTGAGAGCCGGCACCCTGATGGGGACTGTATTAAGGCGATAATACAAATCTTCCCGAAAACGGCCGGAATGCGTGAACTCCAGCAAATCTTTATTGGTAGCGGCAATCACCCGCACGTCAGTCTTTTGCACCTTAGATGAGCCGACGCGTATATATTCACCAGCCTCCAGCACACGCAGCAGGCGTGCCTGCGTTCCCAGCGGCATTTCTCCTATTTCATCAAGGAAGATGGTGCCGCCGTTTACTGTCTCAAAATATCCTTTCCTGCTATCGACTGCACCGGTGAAGGATCCTTTTTCATGGCCAAAAAGCTCTGAGTCTATCGTGCCTTCAGGAATGGCGCCACAATTAACGGCTATAAACGGATTGTGTTTCCGCGCGGAAAGCGAATGTATGATGTGTGAAAATACTTCTTTACCCACACCACTCTCGCCATTAATCAAAACACTAAGGTCTGTGTTCGACACCTGTATCGCTACATCCAGTGCATGCATCAGGGCGGGTGAACTGCCAATAATACCAAACCTGTTTTTTATTGCTTGTAAATCCATTGTTGCTATTGTTCTAATTTTTTATCTTGCCAATTAAAGTTCCCGCGGTACAACTTTCGATCAACACTTCAGCGTAATCACCTTTTTTATAAAATCTTTCTTTTGGAAAAACTACCATTTTATTGTTATCGCTCCTTCCTGCCCAATCCGCGCTACTTTTTTTTGAATCGCCTTCAATGAGCACTTTATGAACTTTGCCAATTTCCTTCTGCATACCTTTTAAAGAATGAATCCGGTGCAGGTCTACAATTTCCTGGAGCCGTCTCTTCTTAACTTCCAAAAGCACATCATCATTATATTTCCTTTCGGCAAGCGTGCCAGGGCGCTCAGAATAATAGTACATGTAAGCCAGTTCGTATTCACAATACGCCATGAGGCTGAGCGTCTCTTTATGATCATCTTCAGTTTCTGTACAAAAACCCGTGATCGTGTCAGTGGAAATTCCGCATCCCGGGATGACTTCCCTGATCCTGTCAATTTTTGAGATGTACCATTCCCGGGTGTAAGTACGGTTCATCAATTCCAATATTCTTGAACTGCCGCTTTGTACCGGGAGATGGATATAGTTGCAGATATTCTCATATTTTGCGATGGTAAAAAGCACATCATCTGTTATATCTTTTGGATGAGAAGTGGAAAATCGAACCCGCAGTATCGGTGAAATGAGGGCTACTTTCTCAAGTAGTTTAGCAAATGATATTGTAGCCGATCCCTCAGAACTGTTCCAGGCATAACTGTCTACATTTTGCCCAAGTAGCGTCACCTCACGGTAGCCCTGGCGAAAGAGCTGCTGGCACTCACCAACTATTGACTCCGGATCCCGGCTTCTTTCCCGTCCACGGGTAAACGGTACGACGCAAAAAGAAC
>JBDSPQ010000370.1:0-5213 GCA_039930305.1 Ginsengibacter sp.
TCCATACGCTGAATTTGATTCATTCCGACAGTCTGCAGCGTGTGTTGAACAGGCAATGGTTAAATAATCTCAAGAATTCACAAGCCTTTATAGATATTGCTCATAAAGAACAGAGTGACATGTTCTACAAATTTGGATCAGCTGTTGCCAATTTTTCTGATCGTACAAGACATTTAGTAGTGCCCTGGCAGATTATAGCCACAGTAGATGCATTTAAAGATGGGAACCTTAGACAAAGATTCCTGGCAAATGCCTGGCTTGATATCGTTATAGACGACCTGGATATTGAGAATATTAATAAAAATCCACGCTATATAAGGGCAGAAATATTTATAGCACTTAGATATCTACAAAATAGAGATTATAAGTTTCAATAGATAACAGTTGCGATAGTATTCTTTCAAATAATGTTTAGCATATGAACGAAGAATTCGAGAGTATTCGAAAATTAATTGCCGGAAACCAAACCGGCAAAGCCCTGGAAATATTTGTCAAAATAGCTAAAGTAAATCCTGAGTTTCAAAACCAATTGCTAACGCTAACATCAAAATTTAATGATGTTCGAAAAAAGGAAAATTTGGGATTGATTAGCTCCAGTGAAACATTTATGACGTATTCCCAGATAAATTTTTCTGTCCTTAACCTGTTGAGTGAATATGAAAACAATGTTTCAGTTACTTCGAGTGTGCCGAAAAAAGTTTTTATTTCCTATAATCATAATGATAGTGAAGTTGCGAATAAATTAAAAGAAAAATTGAAGGCCAATAGCATCAATGTAACTATAGATAGCGAAAGCTTGCAGGCAGGAGATGATATTAAAACTTTTATTGAGAAAAGTGTACGTGATACTGAAACTACCATATCGGTTGTTTCAAGAAACAGCTTGCTATCAGCTTGGGTTGCTATGGAATCGATCAATACGTATTATCATGAAAAGACGGAGCCAAACAAAAAATTTATTGCTTGTTACATTGAAGATGATTTTTTAAAACGCAGTTTTACTGATGAGGCACTAAATTTAATTGATGCGGAACTGGACGAAATTGAAACATTGAAGAAGTTGCGGTCTGCCAAAGGCCGCGATACACGCGATTTGAACAATGAATACACCAGGCTAAAAGAATTGAGCAATAATTTGGATGAAGTCATCAGGCGGTTAAGAGAAAATTTATGTATTGATATAAGGGGTGAAAAATTTGAGGAGAATTTTAAAAAGATTTTACAGGCAATCGAATCAAAATAATGCAAACCGCAAATGCGGATGCCTGCGTTAAAGTGATCGGTCTTTCTGCTCGTGCGAAAGACAAGAAAAACTGATTGCCTTTGTAAGTTCGCAAGGTCGGAAACGTTTTTCTTCCGGTATAAATCCTGCAAATCGTTTGCCCTGCTAGTTATGTACCCTCCGCAATTCATCCTCCGCGCCGGTCGAACGTTCTCTTTTACCCTTTAATGCATTATTGCCGAAGTTGTGCGTGTAGGTAAGCCTGTAAGCCACCATTCCAAAATTCAAACTTCCGCGTATCACAGCATTGCCGATAGGTAAATGCTCATCATAGCGGTAGTTGGAACCCGTGTTAAACATATCGTTTGCCGAGAAACGCAACACATCTTTTTTATTAGTGAATTTCTTTTGCACCCCGGCATCTACCTGGTAGATGGGCTTTAGTTTAGCAGTGCCAAAATAGCTTGCAGAGGTGTAAAATGCTGTTAGTTCAATTGAAAATTCTTTTGGTAGGGTAAAGCGTTGTGTGGTATTGAAGTTATAATCGAACAACGCCAGTTGCACTGGTTTGTTGTCGTACACTGTATTTACCTGCCGCCAGTCACCATTGATATTATTTTGCATGCTCCACCATTTATTAATAGTGAAGGGAAGTGAAAAGCCTGCCGTAAGAAATTGCTCGTATTTGAAATTTCTCGCTGATAGATACAAGATGTTGCTTACCGTATCCACCCTGTCTGTTTGAAAACTTTCTATCGTATTATTTTCATAAGTATAGCTTAAGGAGAAAATATAACTTTTGAGCACGTAGCTGGCCTGCACACTGTTGGCAATGGCTGGCTGCAAGGCCGCGTTGCCGGTGAAGAATGTTTTTGGATCAAAGAAAATGGTGAAAGGCGCCAGGTCGTTAAAAGTGGGGCGTGTAATGCGCCGGCTATAAGAAAAATTAATACTATTATCATCATCGAACTTATTGGATATATAGAAGGTGGGGAAAAATTCACCATACTTCCTGTCTACAATATTGGCAGTTACGGTGGTGCCAAGGTTAGATACGGTATACTCGTAGCGCAGCCCTGCTTTCATCGAGACCTTACTGCTTAGGTTCATCGTAAACGATGTATAGGCGGCACTTATGTTTTCCTTCAATAAGTAATTTGCAGACAGCTCGGCATCAGGCAGCCAATTACCCTGTTTTAAATTATCCACGCCTACATCATTGGTAAATTTTGAAAAGGAAAATTTTGCGCCCGTTTCCATCGTGACCTTTTTACCTACAGCAGTAGTATAATCCGATGAGAAAACTTTGAAATTAATAGGCGTGATCTTATGACTCCGCAAGTCCTCGTTGTAAAGAAAGGTCTTTGCATTGTCATAAAAAATATTTGAGTAATCGTTGGGATTATTGTCTTTGTAATAGATGTAATTAGCATCGAGGTACAGTACCTGGCCAGGTTTGAAAGTGTGTTGAAAATTAAGATTGGTCATTAAGTTTTGCCAGTGGTTCACTTCGCGGTCGGTAGTAACTATGGTAGTATCCACCACGTGATTTCTCTCTATCGTAGCGCCGTTATTGGCGAACATGTCCCATTTATTGTTATAGGCGCTTATCAATGCACCAATAATGTTGGAGCTATCAAGCTGGTAATCCATGCCTACGCGTACGGTATGCACTGTTCTTTTAGCATCCCGATCGGTAAAGGAATTGTTGGTAATGATACTTCCACCTTTAGCGATTTGTGTAAAACCGCTGCCGTACTGAAGAGAATGGTCAAAATTGAAGGCATAGCTTCCGTAAAGGTTTATTTTGCCGCTGCGATAATTGAAATTGGTTCCTGCACTGCCCAGTTCCTTTTTACCATAGCCTGCCGTAAGAAAATAAGATCCGTTAAAGCCCGCATCAGGATTATTGATCAGCACAACATTTATGTAACCGGCATTTCCCTCTGCGTCATATTTCGCCGGCGGCGTAGTGATCAGTTCAATCTTATCGATATTACCGGCACTTATTCCGGCAAGCAATTGTATTAGGGCATCCACCGGCATATAAGTAATCTTCCCGTTCATCATTACCACCACGCCATTTTTTCCATTCACGGCAATCGTATTATTTTGCCGGTTTACCGTTACGCCCGGTGACTTCTCCAACACATCCAGGGCAGTGCCGCCGGCATTGGTAATGCTGTTTTTTACATTAATCACCATCCTGTCGATCTGTTGTTCAAACATTGGTTTTCTTGCCGCCACTTTTACATCCTTTAGTTGTATCGCACTATTTTGCAACGTCAAGATACCCATGTTCTTTTCGGCTTTGCCGGGTGCAATGTTAAATACACCGGTGTACAAACGTTCCATACCGGTGAAGGATGCCGCCAGGAGGTATTTACCTTCTTTAATATTTTCAAATAAATACTTTCCTGCCGCATCTGTAATGACTCCTTTCACCAGCAGCGAGTCTGATGATTGCAGCAGCAGGACGTTGGCATCTTGTACCGCTTTCCCCTCCGCATCTTTAACAGTGCCGTGAATCAAGGACTGGGCAATTGCATGAAAGGGAAATAATATGCAAATGCAATGGATGGCGATAGCTATTATGAATGTCGTTTTCATAACGTAATTAAGGATGATAAAATTGATAGACAGGTGTGATTATCAGGCTAGCGGATGAAACGATGCTATAGCGGTGGGTTCTGCAAATGTCATACTTATTATTGAATAAAGAAAGGGTCAGGGATGAAGGTGTAGTAAAATTGTCCGAAGGGGGTAAATTTGTTCCCCACTTTTGTTAACCTGCCGCTTGCACAGTATGTGGCCATTGACCACGGTGTAGTTGAACTGCGACAAAGCTAATTCCATTGCGCCGTGCTATTGTTGTATATTTAGTTTTTCAATCAACCTGCCTCAACTCCCACATTGCAACACATATTTGAATCCCTCATCAATAACTTTATTGAAGAAAAAGTTGGTATTGCGGAAAACTTTCTCAGCCTTTCCTTAGCCGCAAGTTTGAAAACAAACCTGGAAAATCTTTATGCCGGTAACCAGCTTCGTTTAGCCGGCACCGGTAATACCCGCATTGATCACGATAAATTATTCAGGAGCGATATCATTCATTGGCTGGATAGAAAAAATGACAATGAATTCGAAAACGGGTTCTTTAATATAATGGATCAATTCATCGTTTATTTAAATGAAACCTGCTATGCCGGCATCAGGGAATATGAATTTCATTACACCTTATATCCAGCCGGAAGTTTCTATAAAAGACATTTGGACCAGTTTAGGAATAATGATAGCAGGAAATATTCTATGATCTTATACCTAAACACAGAATGGAAGATAGAAGATGGAGGCGAGCTGTGTATTTATCATGATGGTCGCGAACAGAACATTGCGCCGACTAATGGTAAGATCGTGTTTTTTAAAAGCGGCGAATTAGAACACGAAGTGCTGATCACTAACAAACCAAGGATGAGTATTACGGGCTGGCTGAAGACATAATTGTCGTCTATGGGAAATCAATATTTCTGGCGCAGATAGCATATTTAATAAAGGAAATAAAAACCCGGGACATCAATACCCATCAGCAAGTAAAGGGAAGTGAGACTTTTCTTTATTCCTTTTATTTTGTAATACTGTTTGCAGAATTTTTATTTTTGTATATTAAATCCGCACCTTATCTGCCGAAAGAAATGTGAGATATAAAATAATGTGAGGTAACATTTTTATGTTTGCATAAACGCGTCATAACGCTGGTTATGAACCGAGAAATCCTTGTTTTCTTTCTCTTCTATTCTATTCCGCAGAATCTGTTCCGCTACATTATGAAATTGTATTTTCTGCTCTTAACTATAAAGAATTATGTAACAGATACCTCCATAGTTTGTAGCGGGAAAAACGCTTCAAGCGTACATCCATCTTGCGGAGCCGATACAATATTGACGTTTCCGGAAAATGCTTTTATCCTCGCTTCAATATTATTCAGACCGAT
>JBDSPQ010000371.1:0-3908 GCA_039930305.1 Ginsengibacter sp.
GGCTTCCCCGTTTCACTCGTCAATGTCGATGCAAGCGATTCAATATTTTCCTGTAAACAGGTTGCGAAAACCTGGATGACCTCAATTCTTTTTTTCAGTGGTTGGCCTTGCCAGGAGGAAGCAGCGCTTCGTAATGACCTAAATTTATTCTGCAGGCTCTCTTTTGTATCCTCCCCAATATTTGAAATTATTTCCTCTGTTGCAGGGTTGATGATTTGCATACCTTCTTATTGAATGGAATTTCTTACGGCTTGTAAAAAACTATTTTTAATATTCTTTGCAAAGATGCTCTCCTTGTTTTGCATCCTCTCAGGGTGCCACTGCACAAGCAGAAAATAGGACCGGTCTTCCGGTGCCCGTCTTTCCATAGCTTCAATAATACCATCATTAGAAAAAGCGGTTGCTACCAGTCCAAATCCCGGCATATCCACGCCCTGGTGGTGGGCGCTGTTAACCAAGCCTCTCTCGTCGCCCGTTATTTTATAAAGTTCCGAATGACTGTCCAGTAGAATGTCATGCTGCCGGTCTTTTTCCTCGTTGACTTTTGCATGATTAAACTTACCGAAAGCGGGAATGTCGGGAATTAGCGTGCCGCCATAAAACACATTGGCAAAGTGCATTCCGCGACAAATACCAAGTAAAGGCTTCTGCGTTTCCTCCACATGCTGCATGATCTTCCACTCAAATTCGTCTCTTTTTTCGTCGATATCATTGGGGTCACAATACGTCAAAAAATCAGGCTGGTTATATATCCTGGGATTTACATCCGAACCACCAGTAAGTAAAATACCGTGACATTTGTCTATCTCGGCAAGGTTATCATAATTGTAGCCAAGCTTGATTATTTCCAACTCAGGCTCATTCTTAATCCAGTTTGCGTAATTGGCATATTTTGATCCTTCACCAATACCTATTATAATTTTTTTCATAAAATATTTTCAGATGTTAGTCTTACAGCGCTTCCAAATATAATTGCCGGAAGTTCTCCCGGCTCACCGGTTTCGGATTATTCGGATGTGCAAAATCGTTGATAGCAAGATCAGACAAATCTTCCAAATGCTCCTCCTTTACTCCAATATCTCTCAATCTGTGCGGAATATTTATTCTGGAATTCAAATCAAATAAATACGCCACGACGCCGGCGCCGCTTTCTTCTTTTAATTGTAACGTTCTTGCGATTCTTTTAAATTTCTCCTCGAATCCTGCAATATTAAAGCGCATGCCGTAGGGAATATTCACCGCATTTGCCAACCCGTGATGCGTATCGAGCAAAGAAGAAAGTGGGTGCGCCAAAGAATGTACAATGCCTAATCCTTTTTGAAATGCCACCGCTCCCATCATAGAAGCCATAAGCATTTTACTCCTTGATTCCAGGTCAGGATTATTTACCGCTTTTACTAATGAATCATTTATTAACGATATGCCTTCCAGCGCAATACCGTCACACATGGGATGTGGCATTTTCGCAAGAAAGGCTTCCATATTATGTGTCAGTGCGTCCATACCGGTAGCGGCAGTAACGGTGGAGGGTAATTCCATGGTAAGCAACGGATCAGCAAAAACCATTTTAGCGAGCAGCTTTGGAGAGAATAGTATTTTCTTCTGGTGGGTAGTTTCATCAGAGATAATGGCGCTTCTGCCTACTTCGCTGCCTGTGCCTGCTGTTGTAGGAATAGCAATAAAATGCGGAACATCGTTCGTAACAAATACATCGCCACCGACCAGGTCATCATATTTGAACAGGTCCTCGCGATGATTTATTCTCAATACGATTGCCCTCGCAACATCCAGGGCTGCCCCGCCGCCAATACCAATAATCGCATTCCTTTTCGTGGCATCGTACATATCAGTTCCTGCGTACACATCCGTTCTTACAGGATTCTTATGTATAGCGCTAAACACTTCGGTTGAAATATTTTTTCTTTTCAGATCGGCAACAATTTCTTTGAAAAAAGCCAGTTGGGCTACATTCGGATCAGTTACAACTAAAGGCTTTGCCAGTTTATTCTTTAATAAATAATCCGCCAGTTCTTTGCTTGCGCCTGCGCCAAAGCGAATAATAGTTGGAAAATTATATTGATAGATTTTGTCGAATGTCATCTTATAATTATTAAAAAAGATTCCCTGAAAAGTTAAGAGTGAAGCCATAAAAGGAAAATCTCTTGCCTCTTTCCCTTTGTGACTTCGCGTGAAAGTTATATAATCTCAAAATATCTTCTATACTCCCAATCTGTGACCGATTTCAAATGCTGCCGCCACTCCCATTCCCGCGTTTGAATAAAATGCTCTACAAATTTTTCTCCCAGCATCTCTTTTGCTACCGCCGATTTTTTCATCTGGCGCGTTCCTTCATCCAGTGTTTTTGGAAGTATGCCATGAGAACTGTCCGTGTAACCATTCCCTTTTGTGGCGGGCTGTTTCAATACCAATTTATTTTTTATACCATATAGACCGGAGGCAAGCGCCGCAGCCATTGCCAGGTAAGGATTTACATCCGAGCCTATTACCCTTGTTTCCAATCTGCACGAGGCGTTGCTACCTTGTAAGACACGCAATGCAACTGTTCTGTTATCCACCCCCCACGTAAGCGTAGTCGGTGCCCACGCTCCTTCTACCAGCCGCTTGTAGCTATTAATAACCGGTGCAAACATTGGTAATATAAATGGCAGACAATATAGCTGACCGGCTATATAGCTTTTCATTATAGCACTCATTTTCGTAGAATCTTTTTCTTCATAAAAAAGATTTTTCTTTCCCCTCTCGTCCCAAAGGCTTTGATGCACGTGACCTCCACAGCCTGGTAAATTTTCATTCACCTTGGCCATAAAAGTTGCTATACAGTTATGCCTATACGCAATTTCCTTCACGGCTGATTTAAACAATACAGCCCTGTCTGCAGCTTCTATAATTTCGGAATAACCAATGGCTGCCTCATAGGTACCCGGGCCAGTTTCGGTATGCAAACCCTCAAGAGGTACCTCAAATTTTTTGAGTAATTCGAAAAGGTCGGAAAAGTATGATTGCTGAATTGAGCTCCTCAAAAGGGAATAGCCAAACATACCTGGTGTCAGCGGGGTAAGGTTTTTAAATTGCTTGTCCTGCAGTGTTTGCGGCGTTTCAGCAAAATTGTACCATTCGAATTCCTGGGAGAAATAGGGTACATATCTAAGGGCTGCGGCATCTTTCAATACTTTTTTTAATAATTGCCTGGGACAAATCGCTGAGGGCATTCCATCAGCTTCAAGCAGCTCCCCAAGGAAAAACGGAACATCATTTTCCCAGGGAATTTTTCTGAAGGTTGATAAATCAATCTTTGCCAAAGCATCGGGATAGCCGGTGTGCCAGCCGGTGTAGGTTGTATTGTCATACGCCATATCTCCGGCGTCCCATCCGAAAATCACATTACAAAATCCCGTGGTGCCTTCGGTAATTGACAGAAATTTTTCAGAAGAAATATATTTACCACGTAGCACTCCGTCAATATCGGTTAGGGCAATTTTCACTTTCCCCGAAGGATGTTCCCTAACATACTGGAGAATCGATTTGCTTTCCATAAATCAAATTTAGAGAAGAATATATTGCCAGATGGGGGCCACTGAAAATAATAAAAATGATTTGGACACAAGCCAAATAAAAATAATATCCATTTTTTCAATTAATATCCGGCTACATTCTCCTGGAGAAACTGATAGATTCATCCCTCTGTTGATTTTGCTATGCCACACAAGGCCATGCATACAATAATTTTTTATTTATAATAATTCGAGTTTTCTAATTTGCCATTACGATTTCAAACCTTTCCCCGGATTTTTTGTTTGAAAAAAAAACACTTAACTATGGCAACACTATCCCTTTCAGAATTAGCAAAACACATGAAAGAAATTGACATCTGCATGATGGTGACCTTC
>JBDSPQ010000372.1:0-3726 GCA_039930305.1 Ginsengibacter sp.
TTGCTCTAATTGCAGTTGCGATTGTAATAGGAACAATTTTTTATTCCAATTTGCTGGCAAAAAAAATAGAAATTGAGGAACGCCAGAAAATTTCCCAATGGGTAGAAGCAAATAAATTTATTGCTACTTCCCCAGAAAATGCCGACCTGACACTGGCGAGTCAGATACAACAGGAAAATGCAGATATTCCGATTATTCAAACAAATGAAAAGGACAGCATTATTGATTTTCGTAACCTCGATTCTGCGACAGTAATAAATGACAGAAATTACCTGGGCAACAGACTCAGGGAATTCAAATCCGCTCATTCCCCCATCCTGCTCGTGCTGAGCACCGAACCTTATGTAGCTGATAAATATTATTATGGTGATTCTTTACTTCTAAAACAGGTGAAATACTACCCGTTGATTCAATTGTTTATCGTTGCGCTCTTTATTTTTTTTACGCTTTATACTACTTCAGTAAGAAACAAATCCACCCAAAACCAGGTGTGGGCAGGCATGGCAAAAGAAACAGCCCACCAGTTGGGTACGCCCATTTCGTCGCTGGAAGGGTGGGTGGAGATGTTGAAAGAAAACCAAAGTGATAGCGCCATTGCTTTGGAAATGGGCAAAGATGTAAACCGGCTAAAGCTGATCAGCGACCGGTTTGGCAAAATAGGCAGTGCACCAAAACTGGAAGAAGCCAACGTAACCGAACAAGTGGAAAAGATGGTGAACTACATAAAGCGCCGGGCTCCGGAGAAAGTAAATTTCATTGTGAATGCGCCGGTCGAATCACCGGTAAATGCAAAAATCTCCGGACCGCTGTTTGATTGGGTCATTGAGAATCTTTTAAAAAATGCTTTAGATGCTATGGAGGGCAAAGGGACCATTACAGTGCATATTGCCCGTGGCCCCGCGGACCTAATTATTGATGTGTCAGATACGGGAAAGGGAATAAGCAAACAAAATATTGCCAGGGTATTCAAGCCGGGCTTTACCACCAAGAAACGAGGATGGGGTCTCGGTCTCTCGCTTTCAAAACGCATCATTGAACAATATCATAAGGGCCAACTTTACATTAAATCATCTGAAGCGGGCAAAGGCACCACTTTCAGAATTAAATTGATTACTTAAATGTTTAATGAGGCACTTTTCATAAATTTGCCGCCCGGATTACAGCATTCCATTGCCTTAACCGGTAATCAAAAGCACCTGCGGAGGTGGCGAAATTGGTAGACGCACTACTTTGAGGTGGTAGCGCCTTTAACCGGGCATGGGAGTTCGAATCTCCTCTTCCGCACACTGGCTGTCTTGGATGCAGATTTAAGACAGCTTTTTAATGATTTACTTTGCTAAAAAATTGAGTAAGATATGTCGACACTTATTATTTGTCCAGGATGTAAAACCGAATTTGCTACGGAAGATGCGATAGCTAAATCTATAGAAAAGGAATATGCAGAAAGATTTCTGAAAGACGCTGAAAAACTGCGTGCAAAATATGCACAGCAGGAAACGGAGTTTGAAGAAAAGCTGAAGGAATTTGAAAGGAAGAAAGAAAAAGAAAATGAAATTTTTTCTGAGCGGATTCAGAAAGAAAAGCAAAAAATGGAAACTGAACTGCAGGAGAAGATCAGGAAATCTGTAGCCGGAGATTTTGAAAACCAGTTGCGAATGCTAACAGAATCAAATGCTGAAAATGAGGAGAAATTGAAATCTGCGAGGCAAAAGGAATTGGATTTTTTAAAGAAGGAACAGGAGCTCCGAAACAAAGAGGCCGATCTAGAGATTCTGATGCAGAAAAAACTCTCCGAAGAAAGAACTCTGCTGAGCGAGCAAATTCGCAAGCAGGAAATGGAAAAGAACCTGATAAAGGAAACGGACCAGATGCTAAAAATGCGGGAGCTTGAAAAGCAATTAGAAGACCAGAAAAAACTGACAGAAGAGATGCGCCGTAAGCAGGACCAGGTGTCTATGCAATTACAAGGCGAGGTGCAGGAAGTGGCCCTCGAAGACATGCTAAAAAATAATTTCCCCTTTGACCTGATAACAGAAGTTGGCAAAGGCAGCCGTGGAGCAGATTGCATACAAATGGTGAGAAATAACTTCGGGCAGGAATGTGGCAGCATTATTTACGAAAGCAAGCGCACGGAAAACTTCGGGGCAGACTGGATAGAGAAATTCAAAAAAGATATGCGAAGTACCGGTGCTGATATTGCGGTGCTGGTAACTAAAAAAATGCCGAAAGAAATGGAGTGCTTTGGATTGAAGGATGGCATTTGGATATGTACATTTTCGGAAGTAAAAGCCCTGGCTAATGTGTTGCGTGAAAGCATTATCCGGATTTACTCATCGGCTAAAAGCCAGGAAAACAAAGGCGATAAAATGCATTTGCTTTACGACTATCTTACCAGTCACGAATTCAGCGAACAATGGAAGGCAATACGTGAAGGTTTTACTCCATGAAAATAGGAATTCAAAAAGAAAGGGATGCGATGGAGCGGCTTTGGAAGTCGCGCGAAAAACAATTAGAAAAAGTTTTATTGAATTCTGCACACGTAAAGGGTTCTATCGAAGGGATTGCGGGCCAGGATTCTATTGATCTTGGTTTGTTGGAAGATGCTTCTTCATCCGATGAATAGCTGGGTACTGGCAGTCTTATCTTAAAATAACAGTAAAATCGTCCGTGAGAATCCGAAGTCATTTTTACCCTGCAACCCAAACCAGGCATAAGTTTTCAAAAAAATTATAATCGAGCAATAACAATCGTTCTATATCTTTTGTAAAAACACATTCAATTTGTCCCGTGCTATTTTGTTGAGCCATTCGATTTTTCACTACCATATTTTTTTTAAAATCCAGCCCCCCATCCCCATACCATTTATACACTGCTTCCTTGCAACTCCATAATAACGTTAGGTCGGCAAGGCTTTCATGATCTATCACGCTCAATTCAGCCGGGGAAAGAAATTTATTTTTTATCTTCTCAATCTTTGAGGTTATCAACTCTACATCTATGCCTGTACGTAAGCTTTCCGAAATGATCGCTGCGGCATAGTTACCGCAATGCGAAATGGAGAAATGATATTTTTCACCAGGCAGGAAAGGCTTTTTTGTATTGGCGATTTCGATAAGTTCGCAGGGAAAATCTGCGTATAATTCCTTCAACAAATACCTTCCGGCAAGGTGCTGCAGTCTTTTGTGCCAGTGTGTTATGCTATTTTGAAGTGTAACCCTTTTTAAAAAAAATGCTTCATCTTCGGTGATATGCCATACGGCCAGCCGGGCTTTTCCGTGAATATTATGTTGATAAAACAGTGGCATCACTGAAAATTAAGACATTAGTTTGCAGTTGTATCAAATATTTTGCACCCCATAAATTTAAAGGCATTACATGATTTTATCTGACAAACGCATCCTGGAAGAAATTGAAAAAAAGACCATCATCATTGAACCATACAACAGGGACAAACTTGGCAGCAACAGTTATGATGTGCATCTCGGAAAACATCTTGCCCTATATGTAGACGAAATACTTGATGCCAAAAAACACAACGAGATTGAACATTTTGAAATTCCTGACGAAGGTTTCATACTCGAACCGCAGCATTTGTATTTGGGCGTTACATTAGAATATACAGAAACTCATGCCCACGTACCTTTCCTGGAAGGTAAATCTTCCACTGGGCGCCTCGGTATAGATATCCACGCAACGGCAGGTAAAGGCGATGTTGGTTTTTGCGGA
>JBDSPQ010000373.1:0-5248 GCA_039930305.1 Ginsengibacter sp.
AATGGAATTGAAGAAAAACATTCTAATAAAAATCGAATTGTGTGCATTTACCGGCCCGCAACCAGGAAAGAATTTTTTTTAGATAGTATTCCCTATACAAAATTTTCGCACCATATTGGCAAATTCCCTTGCGTAATGATAGCGCCGGACGATATCCAAATGATTACGGGAAACAGTGAAGAACGAAGAAAGTATCTTGATACGCTCATCAGCCAGTTGGATGCTGAATACTTAAGCCAACTTATTACCTATAACAAGGTTATTCAGCAACGCAATAGTTTTTTAAAAAATGAGGTTTTCCGGCATTCATTTGATGTCACTTTGTTAGATGCCCTGGATGAACAATTGCTTCACCCGGCATTTTATATTCACGCGGCACGGAAAAAATTTACTGCAAGTTTACTTCCCCTGATAAAAAAATTTTACAGGGAAATTTCGGGTGAAAATGAAAGCGTATCTATCGAATATATCAGCCAACTCAACGAGCGGGATTACAAAGTGCTGCTTAATGCTTCCCGGGAAAAGGATTTAATAACCCAGCGCACGAATGCAGGTATTCATAAAGATGATCTGGGGTTTTTATTGAATGGAAATATTTTTAAAACAATTGCATCGCAAGGACAACGGAAAAGCTTGTTATTCGCTTGTAAGTTAGCCGAATTTGAATTGTTAATCTCAATAAAGAGGACCGCGCCGGTTCTCTTACTTGATGATATATTTGAAAAGCTTGATGAAGTGCGTATGAAAAACCTTCTTAACTATGTTTGCCAAAAAAATATGGGGCAAGTATTTATTACAGATACACATCGTGAAAGGCTAGAAACGGCCTTATCCGATTTTACCGGCGTTCAGATAATTGAATTGAAATAATGTCGTTTACTGTTGTGTATACTTTAACGAAAGTTATCATCTTCCCGTACTAAATCCTCGTAAATGGGTTTAAAATCATTTATATGAAAAAAATTATTACTCTTTTTACCCTTTCCCTGCTTTTATTATCTGCGAGTGTTGGCTATTCACGGAGCAATGAAAAAGATATACCGGCCACTACCCCACCCAGCCACGAAGCCTGGACAAAACTTCTCAAAAAATATGTAACCCCTAATGGGCTGGTTAACTATAAGGGTTTTATTAAAGACATTAAGGAACTTGACGCTTATCTTGCTACGCTTACCAACAATCCACCAGATGGCTCTAAATGGAGTAAAAATGAAGAACTCGCTTACTGGTTCAATGCCTACAATGCGTTCACGGTAAAGCTCATCACTATGCACTACCCGGTAAGTGGCATTAAAAAGATCGGTCCTGATCTCCAGGTTATTTTTGTAAATACACCGTGGGACAAAAACTTTTTTAAAATAGGTAATGCAAAATTTTCCCTAAACGACATTGAACATAAAACCTTAAGAAAGAAATTCGACGAACCAAGAATGCATTTCGCCCTGAATTGCGCTTCCATAAGTTGTCCTAAACTGCGGAACGAAGCATACGAAGCCTCGAAACTTGAGAGCCAGCTTGATGACCAGGCAAGGGCTTTCCTGTCAGATAAATCGAAGAATATAATTACCCCGGGGAAAATCCAGGTTTCAAAAATATTTAGCTGGTATGGCAAGGACTTCACTAAGAGCGGCGGAAAAATTGATTTTCTGAATAAGTATGCACCGGTTAAGATTAACAGAAATGCAGACATAGATTACCTTGATTATAACTGGGATCTGAACGAGCAAAAATAATTACTTCTTAGCTCGGCAAATATTGATAGTTTACATCCACTGATAGATAATGTAACAATGGGTCACCAAAGAAATATTGTGATTATTGGTAACGGTATTGCCGGAGTGACCTGTGCGAGAAGTATTCGTAAAAAATCCAAAGATCATCTTACTATTATTTCATCGGAATCGCCGCACTTCTTTTCGAGAACGGCCCTCATGTATGTTTATATGGGGCATATGAAGTTTGAACACATCAAGCCATACCCCGATGATTTCTGGGAAAAAAACAACATAAAGCTGATTCACAACCACGTAGCATTGGTGGATGCCAAGTCAAAATTTGTTGAATTTGAAAGCGGCGAGATTATGAGGTACGATATCCTGGTGATCGCCACGGGCAGTAAAACAAAAAAATATGGATGGCCGGGCCAGGAATTGAATGGCGTAAGAGGACTCTACAATTTGCAGGATCTTGAAGAAATTTCTAAGAGCACAAATGGGATCAGTCATGCCGTAATTGTTGGCGGCGGACTGATCGGTGTGGAACTTGCAGAAATGTTGCTTTCAAGAAAAATCCCAATTACATTTTTAATTCGGGAGAAGCACTTTTGGTCTGGTGTACTTCCTGAAGCTGAAGCAATGATGATAGGTAACCATATCGCCACTCATGGCGTCGACATGCAATATGAAACAGAACTACGGGAAATTATCTCGGATGACAATAAAAAAGTAAAAGCAATAGTCACTAATAATGGCAGGCAGCTTTCCACAGGATTCGTTGGCATTACTACCGGCGTAGAACCCAATATAGCGTTTTTGGATGAAAGTGAAATTCAGACTGACAAAGGCGTTTTAGTTGACAAGCATTTTCAAACGACTGCCCCCGGGGTGTATGCTATCGGCGATTGTGCCCAATTTATAAATCCTGTGCAAAACAGGAAAGCCATTGAACAAGTCTGGTATACGGCGCGCATGCATGGCGAGACACTGGCGGAAACGCTGTGCGGAAACACAACCAGCTATCAACCGGGGCCATGGTTTAACTCTGCAAAGTTTTTTGATATCGAATATCAAACGTATGGTGATGTGTCACCGAAAATTAAAGATGATGAAATTCAATTTTTTTGGAAGCATCCTGAAAAAGATATTTTGATCCGTTTTGCCTGGTTGCGGGACTCTAATGTACTAAAGGGGGTGAATACCTTTGGCATCAGGCTGAGGCACGAGGTCTTCGACAAATGGCTTACCGAAAAGCGCAACATTCAATATGTTATAGATAATTTATCTGCGGCAAATTTTGATCCTGAATTTTTTACACGATACGAACAGAAAATCAAATCTGCTTTTTACGCGCAACATGATCTTGCAAAAATTCAAACGTTACAATTATGAATGAAGCTATCTCGATGTCGTTGGCTGAACATCCAAAAGGAGGATTATTACAAAAGATAGGGATAGCACTGCTTACGCTGTCTTTGATTTTTTTTATTCTTATTTCCATTAATGGCTTATCGGTAGCTGGTGTCGTTGCCTTGCTTTTGACTTTTGGCATCGGAAGCCTGGGAGGTATTATTTATTCTATTCCATTATTTAGGGAAAAGGCGGGCATTAAGAACAACCATATTATGTTTGATAGAATGACAGCCCGGGGGATACCTGCTTTTGCTTTTGGAATTTTTCTCACTGGCTTTTATGTATTGCTCTATTGGTTTCCTTATACGCTTTCGTCCATGATTAAAGCAATTGATCCTGTTAGCCGTTACCTACGAAACGAATCTGCGGACCATTGGTTTTTATATGGTGCCATGTACACGGTGGCGATATTGGTTATGGGTATCAGGTTCATTGCGAAATACAGGCACAGCCGCTACCAGGTTATCCGTACGATATCAGTTATGTTTTTCCAGTTAGGCTTTGCTTTTCTTATTCCTGCATTTTTAAAGCTGTTGAATCAGCCGGAATTTTATTTCTCTTATTTCTGGCCATTAAAATATAACTATCTCTTTCCAGATGATATTGCCGGGCTTATCTCGAAGGGCGGTATCGGAATTTTCATGGTTTTTTGGGGTGCAGTATTAACTTTTATTGCAACGCCCATTCTCACTTACAAATACGGCAAGCGTTGGTATTGCTCTTGGGTGTGTGGTTGCGGCGGCCTTGCCGAAACTATGGGAGATCCTTACAGACAACTCTCCAATAAATCTGTAAAAGCATGGAAAGTTGAACGAATCACCATCTATAGCGTTTTAGTTTTTATTACCGTTACCACAGCCTTATTATGGCTCAACTCCGCATACAATGGAGAAGTGCTTGGAGGCATTTCCGGTGTTTTTTCTCAATGGTACGGATTTTTTATAGGGTCGATATTTGCAGGTGTTATTGGCACAGGCTTCTATCCTATTTTCGGTGGACGTGTATGGTGTCGCTTTGGATGCCCAATGGCTGCTGTTTTAGGCATCATCCAAAGATTTAAATCCAGGTTTCGCATAACCACTAACGGTGGTCAATGTATTTCCTGCGGAAATTGCTCGACATATTGTGAAATGGGAATTGACGTACGATGGTATGCACAGCGCGGGCAAAATATCGTGCGGGCTTCCTGCGTAGGTTGTGGGGTTTGTTCGTCTGTTTGCCCCCGGGGCGTACTAAATCTTGAAAACCTTGATACCAAAGATCGAATAAATGACAACCCTATCATCCTTGGCAATAAGGGCATTGAAGTTAAATTGTAATTTTGCACAAAACGAATAAGTGATGACTGGAGGAATGACTAATATCCTGATGATAATTATCCTGGCTCTTTATACTGTTTCTGTTTTATTTCTTTTCTTCTACAGCATTTCACAAGCTTATCTTGTAATCAAATATATTTCGACCCGGAGAAAAATCTACCGGGATGTCCCTGGGCTGCCCGATAGTAATCTGCCCTCAATCACTATCCAGTTACCGCTTTACAACGAAATATTCGTTGCAGAACGAATTATAGATGCAGCAATTAACCTCGACTACCCTGCCCATAAAAAGCAGATCCAAATATTAGATGATTCTGACGATGAGACGACGTCCATAACTGAACGCAAGATTGCACCTTATAAGAAATCCGGAATTAACATCCAGCACATTCGCAGAAGGCAAAGAACCGGCTTTAAGGCAGGCGCGCTCAGGCATGCTTTAACACTCGCAACCGGCGAATATATCGCGATTTTTGACGCAGATTTTATTCCACCAAAAGATTTTTTACAAAAAGCCCTCCCGCATTTTTCAGATAAAAATACCGGAATGGTTCAAACCCGCTGGGAACATATCAACCGCAACCAATCGCTGTTGACTGAACTTCAGGCCTTCGGGCTAGATGCCCATTTCAGGGTAGAGCAAACCGGCCGCAACGAGGCAAATTGCTTTATGAATTTTAATGGCACGGGCGGGGTGTGGAGAAAGGAATGCATCATGGATGCGGGCAATTGGGATGCAGACACTCTAACCGAAGACCTGGACCTGAGCTACCGTGCCCAACTGAAAGGATGGAAATTCAA
>JBDSPQ010000374.1:0-6241 GCA_039930305.1 Ginsengibacter sp.
TGGGAGATTATTTCGATTACATTGGCGGCACGAGTACCGGCGCCATTATCGCAGCCGGCCTTTCTATTGGCATGTCTGTTCAGGAGTTATTAGACTTTTACGTTCATAAGGGAAAGGACATGTTCGATAAAAACTTTATTCTTAAAAGGTGGAAAGCTTTATATGAATCGGGTCCCTTATTGGAAATGCTGAAACAGACTTTTGGAGAAGACACTGATCTTATAGTGCGAAAAGGAAAATACAAGTCTCTATTATTGGTAGTAACGATGAATAGAAGTACCGATTCTCCCTGGCCAATAAGCAATAATCCGTTAGCCAAATACAATGATGAATCAAGAGCGGATTGCAATTCAAAGATCAAATTGTTTCAATTAGTAAGAGCAAGTACGGCGGCGCCGGTGTATTTTCCCCCGGAAACTCTACAGTGGGATCCTAATGACCCGGAGAAAACTTTTGTGTTTGTTGATGGTGGAGTAACTCCATACAATAATCCATCGTTTCTAATGTATCGCATGGCGACGCAACCTGGCTACAATCTCAATTGGGAAACGGGAGAAGATAAATTACTGATCATCTCAATAGGTACAGGAAGCGCCACCAGCGCGGGCAGTTACGATAATCTATTGGAAGCTGCTAAAGGTTTACCGAACAACCTGATGTACGCTATGCAGGTGGACCAGGATGTCAACTGTCGTACAGTCGGCAGGTGTACTTTCGGAGCTCCTATAGACCGCGAGTTGAAATTCATGATTCCCATGGATGATCAAGGCAAGATGCTGCCTTTATCCAATGATACTAAGAGACATTTCCTGTACGCGAGGTACAACGCCGATCTCAGCCGCGAAGGTCTTGATACCGTGGGCCTCCAACATATAGTATCCGATCAGGTAAGGGAAATGGACTCAGTAAAATACATTGATCAGCTTCGCGAGGTGGGTAAAAAGACTTCTGCGCAAATTTCAATGGATCATTTCGGATCTTTTGTCTGAAATTTTTTTCCAATACCGAAAATGATGCTAAGTTGTTTTTTTATTTAAAACTTTTTCGTAATTAATTAAATATAACTATGATAGTCGTTGTAGCAGGCAGAAGAGTCGATGCAGATGATGCTGAAGTAGCGCGCTTCCCGTCTTCAAATGTGGAAATGGTTTCAACAAAACTGAAGCGCTTCCTCAGCGCCAACGATATTGATTTTATTGTTTCTTCCGGAGCATGCGGTGCAGATCTAATAGCGCTTGACATGGCCGGCCAGGTAAATATCCCCCGGAAAATGGTACTTCCTTTTGATGCAGAAACATTCAGAGCAACTTCAGTAATAGATCGTCCCGGCAACTGGGGGCTGTTGTTTGACAAGATATATGTTGATCTACAGAAAGAATCCGGGGTGATAGAATTGCCTTATGAAAAAGATGAAAGCAGTGTGTATGAAAAAACGAATTTCGATATACTAGATACGGCAGATGAAATGTTTCGCAGGCAACAGGGACTTGCTGATGAAAAGAAAGTGGCGGTTATTATTTGGGAAGGCGTTCCCAAAGATTCAAATGATACTACAAATCATTTTAAAGAGGAAGCCTTTGCAAGAGGGTATGAGATTAAAGAAATAAACTGTTTACATTAACTATTAAAAAGCAATTGGAATGGGAACCGGAAAAACATGCTTTGTCGTGATGGGGTTTGGAAAAAAAACTGATTTTGAAACGGGCAGAACGCTGGACCTTGACATGTCTTATCATAATATGATAAAGCCTGCAGTGGAAGCAGCCGGCCTGGAATGCATTCGTGCAGATGAAATTGTCCACTCGGGCCAGATAGATGTTCCCATGTATGAACAACTTTTAAACGCTGACATTGTCGTCGCAGATCTATCCACTTCCAACAAAAATGCTTTTTATGAATTGGGCGTCAGGCACGCATTGCGGCCTTACACCACCGTGGTGATTTGCGAAGATGGCATGCATCCCTTGCCCTTCGATGTAAATCATGTTGCCATCAGGCAATACCATCATTTGGGTGAGGATATTGGTTCCAGCGAAGCGAAACGATTCAGTTCTCTACTCACAGATGCGATCTCTACCATTTTGAAGAAAGACCCGCGGGATAATGATAGCCCTGTTTATACTTTTCTCAATAATCTGAAAGCTCCTGAAATTGCCGCAGCCATAAAGGAAGCAGCAGCAGAAAGTGGAATACAATCGCCAACGCGATCTAAAGGTGCAAAAGAAAGCAGTGGCTTACAAACGCACAGTGAGTTGATGAAAGAAGTCGACAAAGCGCAAAAGGCCGGCGAATGGGCAACGGCAAAAGTTTTCTTAACTACGATTCGCAAAAATCTCCAGGTTGACAACGATAAAAAAGAAGACCCTTATATACTACAGCGGCTCGCACTGATAACGTATAAATCAAAATCGCCTAACGAACTGGATGCGTTAAAGGAAGCGCATGGCTATTTGCAATTACTCGGTCCGCAAGATTCCAATGATCCTGAAACTTTGGGCCTTTGGGGTGCTGTGCACAAAAGGTTCTGGGAGCTAACCCAAAAACCGGAATACCTTGATGAGTCTATTCGTGCCTATGAACGTGGATTCTACCTGAGAAATGATTTTTATAACGGCATAAACTATGCATTTCTTCTTAACCTAAGGGCTGGAGAATCAAAGGATCCTGCTGAAGCAGTCGCAGATTTCGTACAGGGACGGCGAGTACGGAAAGAAGTACTTTCTATATGTAATAAATGGCTTAAAGACAATCCTGAGCCTACTGAATCGGAAGGAGCAGGTAACATGAAAGAAGATTATTGGAAAAGCCGGTACTGGGTACAAGCCACTATCGGGGAAGCGTACACTGGATTGGAAGACGAGGTATTGGCGACAGAATCATTGCAGGCAGCTTATGCCATAGCTGCTGAAAAATGGATGATTGAATCTACAGAAACACAAATCAAAAAACTACAGCAGCTGCTGAACAAATCGCCTTTGCGCTTTATAACAGAACAAAAAATCTGATTTTCTTTTTCTCCATTTTAAATAATAAAATGCTTTTAAAAAACTGAACAAGGCAGGATTTTCACTAAAGTCTTCTTGTACAATTGTTTGGTTTCATAGAATTATCTAATTGTGGTATCTTCATTCCTTACGATTTCTATTTGCCTAACCTTGAGGCCACCTGCGCTTTTAATTACATAACTATTGTCTTATGGTAAAATATATTTCAGAACCAAGAGATTGGGATGATCTCTTGAAATACATTTCAAAAAGAAATCTTACCCCGATCATTGGCAAGGAAATGTATAAATTCAAATTGGATGATAAGTTAGTCCCCATAGATGAACATTTATCCAAACAACTACTTGCAGAATTTGGTATCACGGATCAGCTTTCACTAACGTTGCCCGAAGCAGTGAACTATCTTGCCGTCGTAAAAAAAGAAGAACAATTAGATATAAAGGAGAGATTAAATTCAATTGTGGAAAATATTGTTGACGGCGATTTTCCGGCCTTGTCCGATTTTTTGAGCATCAATAGTTTGAATTATTATGTTAACACCACCGTATACAATAATGTATTGGAAGAAAAATTACGGCAAGTGCGGAAGGAAAATGCACGCATGTTCAAGTCAATAAATTTTTCTATTAATCAGCCTTTCGATGATAGTGATGATCTCGAAAAGCTAAATAAGCCTTTTGTATTTAATGTTTTTGGTTCACTACTGGATACGGTTGATCCCGCTTTGAGTGAAGAGGAGATGCTGGAATATATTGGGGAATTTAAGGGTAAAATGAGTGCAAAACCAAATATCATTAATGCTTTGAAAAATAGAAATCTCTTGTTTCTAGGTTGCGCCTTTCCCGATTGGATGGTTCGTTTTATTCTTCGGCTTCTTTCTAATGAACCATTACATGACTGGGGTACCAAGCGCAAAATTTACATTATCAACGATCAAACAGATCTTCGAAGCCGTCAATTCAACTTCCTGGAGAATTACCGCGTTGTGACATATAAGGGGAACACGGGCGAATTTGTAAATGACCTTGCCAACCGCTGGCAAAAGTTTGACGAAGACGAAAGGAGTAAATTACAAATTCCGGAAAAGAAAGAACAGCCTGCAGATCCAAAATTAATTTTTCTGAGCTATACGCGTAAGGACCAACTTGCTGCTGAAGCTTTAAAAGGCTCTTTAGAAAAAATTAAAAATGTTACCTGCTGGTACGACCAGGAGGCTATAGAAGCCGGCGATAAATGGAACAGTGAAATCCAGTTTCATATCAGGAAGGCAGATTTGTTTATACCGCTTATATCGGCAAATAGTTTAACCCACAAGGGCGCTATCCAGGATGAATGGCGATCAGCGGCAAACGAAGTCGGCGTTAGAAATCTTATTGGTAGAAACGAAGCCTACCTGATACCAGTCGTTATTGATGATTCTGATCGCTATGATCCAAATCTGCCGGATTTTTTCAGGGATATAGATATTAAGACCGTCCCTAATGGCAACCCTGATGAAAAGTTTCTTAATTCCATAAAGACCCGGCTTAAGCTGATACAATAAAAACCAATGCCAGATCCACAAAACGATACACCGCAAAACCCGGCCGCGGCTTCTTTCATTGGCTTACAGTCTTACCAGGAAAGTCAATCGAAATTCTTTTTCGGTCGCGATGAAGAAATAAGCCATTTAACCACGCTTGTGTTATCAAACACGCTTACGATTGTATTTGGAAAATCAGGTACAGGTAAAACATCATTGCTGAACGCCGGAGTTTTCCCCAGGTTGCGAAAGGAATACTGCCTGCCATTTCGCATTCGATTAAAATTTGACAAAGATAGCCCCGACCTTATTACCCAAATAAAAAACGTTTTAAAAGCCGAAATAGATGAATATAAATTTAAGGTAGCCGCTTATCCTTCAACTGAAACCTTGTGGGAATATTTTCATAAAGAGCTTTTGTGGCAAAACGTTACACCAATTTTAGTTTTCGATCAGTTTGAAGAGATATTTACCCGGGCTAAAACTTCCCATTTCGCAAAAGAGGAGTTGGAAAATTTTTGGGACGAGCTTTCTAATCTCATCGAAAACCAGATTCCCGGATCATTAGTTGATCAATTTCTGAATCATAAAGAACAGATAACTTATAATTATAAACGTCAGCCTGTAAAAGTTCTGTTTGCTTTCCGAGAAGAATTTTTACCGGAATTTGAAAGTATCCCGTCCAAAATTCCATCATTAAAATATTCCCGCTTTCGCCTGATGCCCATGAATCAAAGCCAGGCTTATGATGTAATTACTAAAACATGGAACGATAAAATTGATGAATTGCAGGCAAGAAAAATCATTACCTATTTGACGAGTGACGAGACGCTTGTTTCTATTGCCGATATTGAGCCATCATTGCTTAGCCAGGTGTGTTTCTATCTTGAGAAAGAACGGATAGGGCAGCACAATGATAAGATTACTGCCGAATTTCTGGATAAATATCCAAAGGAAACCATACTGCGGTCAATCTATGATGAGGTGATGGATAAGAGTTATGATGCTATTGGCCGTCCCTTTACAGAAAAGGGGAAAATCCCCCCGCCAAACCCGGTGAAAACTTTTGCAGAAAACAGGTTAATTACCAGGGACGGCTTTCGCATTAAGTATGCATTGACTCAAGATGATAAAGGTATCATGCCGGGTGTAGAAGTACTAAAAGATAAATATTTTCTTCGCGACGATGGGAAAGCGGTTGAGTTGACGCATGATGTATTGGCGCCTTTTATAAAGGAAGACCGGGAAGACAGATTGAAAAAGTTAGCTGCTATAGAAGAGAATAAAAAAGCCAGGCGAAAGGCGGGATTTATAATCTTATTAGGGCTATTAATTGGAGGCAGTATTTGGGGTTATGGCACCTATAAAAGAAATATAGCACAGGAGGCTGAACAGCAAGCCATCAACAATAGGGATTCTTTGATTAGCCAGATAAATGATCTGCGTGCAGATTCCACCAGGCTTTCAAGAAACAACAAAAGAAATCCCCGTAGCGGCATTCCTGCTGTCATTCCAGTCACATTACCGCCTACGAATAATCCGGAAAATATTGATTCTTTACGGGATGAACTTAAAATATCCCGTGATAGAATCGCAAACCTTCAAATGAGTATTGACCAACTAGATGCACAGATAAATGACCTGAAGTTTACTTACACCAATTTATTATCAGAAAATGAATCTATAAAAGGAGGCAATGCAGAGCTACTTAAAA
>JBDSPQ010000375.1:0-5348 GCA_039930305.1 Ginsengibacter sp.
CAAATTAATGTCATCAAATATTGAAGAATTTAAAACATTGTCCTGTCCAATTAGTTTTCCGAGCTGTTTACTTGCTTCTTTATTTATTTCTATGCCTTTAAGATTTATTCCCGGATACAAAAGTTGCAGGGCATGTAAATTCATTCCAACATTGGCACCAAACTCAATACAGGAATTTATTTTACCAACCTGGCGGAGCGCATTAGAAAAGAAGTTAAGGTTTGAAGCGATGAGTGCCTCACTATTGTTTCGGCCTATATACTGATTACCGAAATCTCCGGCCCAAAAGTCTTCCTGTTCTGTCTTATAATTTGCCATTGCTCTTTATTAGTATTTTATATTTCAATTCTGCCATTTGCCAATCATTTTCATTATCGATATCCTGAACTTCGGCCCCGGACATCAACAATGGATAAGACCGTTCAGTAAATAATTTCCTTTCGTTCATAAAAGAATCGACTTGAAAAACGTAAAACTGCCCACAATCATGGTAGGCAGGAACCATGTCCTGCGATCTCTTTAATGCATTCTCCGGCCAAATGAATTTTAATTTTTCGTTTTCAATTTTTAGAGAGCGCCAGATCGGAAAATCAAAAGCGCTGACAGGAACTATTGAAAAAGCTTCTTTACTTTTTAAAATATCAAAAGCTTCATTCAATTTTGCCGCAGTCAGTAATGGGGCTGCAGGGTAGATGCAGCATGCTGATACAAAGTGACTTCCTGATTCTGCGTATTTTTCCAATACTTCCACCAGTACATCCGCCGTTGTTGCAAAATCATCTGAATTTTTTTCAGATCTCAGGAAGGGAATACTTGCCCCATATTGCCTGGCTATTTCTGCTATTTCGGTATCATCAGTACTGACCATTATTTCATCAAAAAGGCCGGAATTTTTTGCAGCTTGAATTGAATAGGCGATGATCGGTTTGCCAAAAAAATCTTTTATATTTTTCCTCGGAATTCTTTTACTACCGCCCCTTGCTGGTATAATACAAATTTTATTTTCCATCAAGAAAATCTAAAATATTGCTGATTACATATTGCTGCTCGGTTGGTGTGAGGGTGGGAAACATGGGCAAACTCAAACAGTTTTCGTAATATTTTTCAGCGAAAGGAAAGTCTCCATTTTTCCAACCTAATTCTTTATAGTAGGGCAATGTATGGACCGGTATATAATGAACCTGGCACAGGATATTTTTCTCCCGCAGCGCATTATAAAGTTCTTTCCTGTTTTCGACCTGTATAATGTACAAATGATAGGCATGCCCTTGCACAAGTCCTGAATGGCGTATGATTTTTGGGTGATTACTGAATGCCAGATTGTACACGCTGGCAATTTCCCGTCGCAGTGCTAAACCTGTGTCGGCACGACTGAGTTGCGAGAGGCCTAAGGCCGCCTGGAAATCAGTAAGGCGATAATTATAACCGAGTGTTTGCATTTCATAATACCATGGTCCGTGATTTTCATGCAGCAACGATGGATCTTTTGTGATGCCGTGAGTTCTGAGCATGATTAATTTATCATATAACCTTTTATCATTCGTGGTAACCATACCGCCTTCGCCACAGGCAATATGTTTCACAGGGTGAAAAGAAAATATTGCCAGGTCTGCAAACTGACTGTTGCCACATCTTTGAACCTTATGATCATTATCAATAAAAAATCCGCCAGGAGCATGACATGCATCCTCTATTATCCAAAGTTGATGTTTGTCTGCCAGAATTTTCAATGCCTGCATATCAACTGCGCGTCCGGCGAAATCAACAGGAATAATTCCCTGGAAAAAGCCTTCGGGCCTGGAGAGAATCAGCTCTTCAATTTTGCTGATGTCAATCGTGAAACTAGAGGGATCGATATCGGCAAAAAAAACATTGCCACCGCAGTAGCGAACACAATTTGCTGATGCGGCAAAAGTAATGGGAGTGGTGATCACATTTGAATATTCATTCAAACCAAGCGCTAAAGTACATAGGTGTAAGGCCGCAGTTCCATTAGATACAGCAACTGCATACCGGCAACCAACGTATTCAGCGAAAGCTTTTTCAAACCCGGCAATTTTCGGGCCTTGTGTGAGAAAATCAGAAAGCAGCGTGTCATTTACAGCTTTTAAATCCTCATCAGTTATGTTTTGTTTTCCGTAGGGGATTGTGTTCATTTTATTATGGGTTGAAGGACGGATCAACATGTTCGATGATCAGGTTGCGAAGGCTTTCTACGGTTTCCCATTCTGTGTTTTCACCAGAATTATAATTGAAACCCTGGTCCACTGATTTTGCATTAAAATGATTGATGTAATCTTTTAGATTCCAGGTTGGCCGCTGCGGTAGTATCACATAATATTTACCGAGATCGTAAGTACTAAAGGAATCGGAAGTTGTTATCATCTCCTCATGGATTTTCTCACCGGGCCTTATGCCACAGATAGGATGCTCGCATTCGGGTCCGACGGCCATAGCCACATCCATTATTTTATAAGATGGTATTTTAGGAACAAACAGCTCACCGCCCCAGGCAGTATCCAATGCATATAAAACCATGTTCACCCCATCAGTAAGCGAAATATTGAACCTCGTCATATCCGGGTGTGTAATAGGTAAAATACCTTTTTTCTTTTTTTCTATAAAAAATGGGATCACGGAGCCATTAGAACCCATAACATTACCGTATCGCACAACCGAAAACTTAATGTTTTTTGCACCCTTAATATTATTAGCTGCAATAAACAATTTATCCGAAGTGAGTTTTGTAGCTCCGTATAAATTTATAGGCGCGCAGGCTTTATCAGTAGACAGGGCCACTACTTTTGATACGGTGCTGTCAAGTGCGGCTTTTATCACATTTTCAGCGCCACCAATATTGGTTTTGACGCATTCGTCCGGATTGTATTCTGCAATGTGAACATGCTTCATGGCCGCCGCGTGTATTACATAATCGATACCTGCAAAAGCCCTTTTTAGTCTTTCAAGATCCCTGACATCTCCGATGAAATACCTGATGGCCGGGTACTCACTTTCAGGATATTCCTGTGCCATCTGGAATTGTTTCTGCTCATCCCTGGAATAGATAACGAGTCGTTTTACATCCGGATAGACTGAAAAAATATGCCGGGTAAGCGCTTTCCCCAGTGATCCGGTACCACCCGTAATTAGTAATGATTTTCCATTAAGCATAGTGAAAATTAATTTGAAAAAAGATGCAGCCTCAAATGAACTCCGAAAATTCTGTTATTTACTTTTTAAGTCTAGAAGCTTTGAAGAGCTATGAAATTATTCAATTCACTATCAGGAATACCAGCCAGTTCAGCAAAAGACCCGCTTTCTACAATTTCACCATTGTCGAATACAATCACTTTATCTGCATACCTGATCGTGGAGAGTCTGTGTGCGACAACGATGATCGTTATTTTGCCCCTTAACTCGTCAATACTTTTTTGAATGTAATTTTCTGTTTCAGAATCCAGGGCACTCGTAGCTTCGTCCAGTATGAGCAATTCGGGTAATTTATATAGCTCTCTGGCAATTGCTATACGTTGACGTTGGCCACCCGATAACATCACACCCCGTTCTCCAATAATTTTTTTACCATTATCGTTCTCCTGCAACAATGCTGTCAATTGACTTTTTTGGATAGCGTCTGAATAATGAGCCTCTTTTTCATTTTGTAATTCATCCCAAAGGGTAATATTATTCTCAATTGTATCATTAAAAATGGTGGTCTCCTGGGTGATATAACCAATTTTTTTTCGCCACTTTTCAATATCGATTTCGCCCAGTGGAATTTGGTCTATCAATACTTCACCCCCGTCCGGTTTTAACAGACCCGAGATAAGATTGATCAAAGTGCTTTTACCCGACCCCGACCTGCCAATAAGCGCTATCGTTTGATTTTTTTTAAACTCAAGATTGATGTTTTTTAAAATTGGCTTTTCACCATATGAAAAATTCACACCTTTTAGCTCAATACTTTTATTTAGAAGGCTTTCACCCTTTCCCGCTCCTGTCTCAACATTACTATTGAGTTTGTTTTTTAACCTCATTACAGATTCAGTACTTCCAATCTGCGAGGTAAAATAATTCCATACAGACTGAGAAGTGAGAAGATAATTTATGGCTCTGTAAAACAATAGTAGTATGATCACTATTGCGTTCATACTCATATTAAATAAGATAACGTTGATGTACACTACTCCCAAAATTATCATTAAGACTATTGGTTCCTGTATTGCCACAACTAATATGGAACGCATGTCCATTGCAAATTTCAGCTTCCGGATATTGTCAACATTGGTCTCAAGCATCCTTTTAATGTTGCTAAAAGAACTGGTTGACTTCAAATATTTAAACGCCTGTACTAATTGTATCAGTAAACTGTTGAACCCTGAATTTTGAAATGTTATCTTTTTCGAATAGCTACTGATCGATTTGTTTATCCTCGAAAAGGACAAGTAATAAATGGAGCCGGCCGCGAGGATGATCAGCGTAAACTTGGTATCAATTAAAAATACCATAGAGAGAAAAGCCAAGCCGGTAAAAAGCCCTACGAGGTAATTACAGAAATAGGTAAATCCTGTCATGGTCTTTTCCAATTCAAGAGTAAACGTATTTGAAATTTTCCCACTGTCAAGGAGTGTGTAATGCAGATAATCGAGATTTACAAAACCTGAAATAAAATCAAACCTGATCGACTTCAGCATATTTGAAGAAAGGTTGGACTTGTACAATCCCACAAGATATTTGAAGACGGCTTTTGCGATAAATGCGGAAATGAACAGGATAACCAGATTTTTTTGGGTCAGGGGTATATGGGTCAATTTCACGATTTCATGTACTATGCCTACAGTTACCTCTGAATCTACTATTGCTGATTTGTTGGAAAATGATGTAAGAATTGGAAACAACATACTTATCCCGATTCCTTCCAGTAACCCGGAGATTGCAGAAAACAGGATTAGTATCAACAATTTTGGTCCGGTATAACTGTAGTAAAACCGGACAATGTTGAATATGTTACTTAAATAAGACCGCATCCTAATTGGTAAAATTTAGTGAGTTTACCCATTGCCAGATATAAAAACTGTTTTCCTGTTTACCTGCTAAATATGAATTCCAATTTTCAAGTACTTCATTTTTTTTGATAAAATTTAAATCAGAGAAAGAAATTACTTTTTGATTAAATAAGCTGAACAAATTATGGGCTATCCATTCACGTTGGGGAGTTTGCAAAGGTCTCTTCGGAGCGAGTGCCAAGCCTTCCCCGATTAGTTCTTTCACTATTTCCCTCAATAGCCACTTTCCCTGTCCGTCTTTTATTTTTAATTCGGCAGGCTGGGCAAAGGCCAGTTCTACCA
>JBDSPQ010000376.1:0-12159 GCA_039930305.1 Ginsengibacter sp.
CGTCACCCTTGCCGACACCCAATTTCAGTAATCCTGCGGCGAGCCTGTTTACTATGTCAGAAACCTGCTGCACACTAAATTCTTTCCATGTACCATTTTCTTTCGAAGCAAGCATGGCCCTGCCTGGTTGCTTTGTTAGCTGCATCTCAATACAATCAAATAATCGTGAAGCGTTCATATTAACAATTTATGTCTTTCAGTAGAGATATAAAAATATAGAATTGATCATACATCAGACCAGGATGAAATTAAGCCATACTAAAGGAATATTTAGAGTTTTATAAGCCTGGAAAACCAGGTGTAGCTAGTGGTAGTATTGGCGCTCAGGCACTTTCAGGATGCGGCCATTCTGAAACTTATTAAAAGCAACATACTCTTCTGAATGTGTGCCCGTCCAGTTTTGATAGGCTGATAAATTTTGTGCTGCGCCAAATATCCATTGGTTGTAGGCTGGAAATAAACCTTCTTCCAGCAACTGTTCGTGCAACTCAAATAACCGGAAGGGGAACTTTTCTGAATAAGACTGGTTCCAGTCAAGAATAAATCTCGTTCTGATCATAGTGAGCGTTTCAGCATTGAGACCCCGAATAGCAATATTCGTCTGTTTATTCATAGCAGTAAGAAAAGCCAATTCGAAACCATTCTTGTCTTTTATGTTAGAAAGAAGGTTTACGTCAGAGAAAAGTTTTTTATATCCGTCAAGTAAAATATTTTTTATTTCAGCGGTACGTGCGGTAAAAGACTCAATGTTTATGAAAATTTCACCGTAGGCAAGGCTCCATATTTTATCCGTTGTCAGATAATAATACTTGCTGGCATTATAATAATTGTTTCCATAAGATGGATCTTGTTCTATACCTTTTTCCCAAAGCTTAACGGCATTTGCATCCTGCCTTGCCCAAAGCATCTTACCATAATCGTTGTATAACGCGCCACTATGTGGAAAGTTTTTGATAGCATTTTTATACATTTTCTCCGCTTCCTTTTGCTGACCCAGCGCCTGGAAAATGTTACCTCCAATCTGGTAGGTCTGGTCGTCAGCATTATCATTTTGAAGGAGGGGAACGATCACCTCAAGCGCTTTACTATTTTCTTTCTGCAAATAATAATCATAGGCAAGGTCTTTTGCAATGGCAATGTTCTTGGGATATAGTTGCAAAGCACGTGTCAATATCAACGATGCATTTGAATAATCTCCCTGTCGCATAAACTCCCTGGCATTTTCGTGCAGTGTTGCTGCGTCATCCTGGGAAAACGTAGTGGTCGAAATAATTGAAAAAGCAAATACAATGAAGAATATTTTCATGGCATAAATATAAAATATAGTTTATACTGCTGTCTTAGAACATAGTTAATTATTGAGAACGCTATACATTTTCAG
This sequence comes from Ginsengibacter sp., assembly GCA_039930305.1. Taxonomy (GTDB): domain Bacteria; phylum Bacteroidota; class Bacteroidia; order Chitinophagales; family Chitinophagaceae; genus Ginsengibacter. The sequence goes on from JBDSPQ010000376.1 coordinate 1,382, forward strand.
TAGATAAAAGATGGGTCAGCAGCCCATCACGCAGCTTCGGCTCGAACCAGGTACTTTTTGGTGGCATAATATTACCTGTATCCGCAATATCAAAAAGCTGATCTATTAAGACCGGGAAAATGCTGAACGCAATTGCCATGTCTCCTGAGTCCACTCTTTTTTCAAGTTCTTTAAGTCCCCTGATGCCACCTACAAAATCGATCCTTGTATCGGTGCGTTGATCCTGGATTCCCAAAACCGGTTCCAATAAATTATTTTGCAAAATAGAAATATCGAGAATACCAATAGGATCAGTAGAAAAAGTGCCATCCAACGCCGTCAGTTTATACCATTGCCCGTTCATATACATCCCAAAATTGTGCTGTGCGTCCGGGGCGTAGGGATCATCTTTTTTCTCAAAGGAGAAATTCTTATTGAGTTTTTCCAGCATTTCCTCTGTTGTAAGTCCGTTCAGATCTTTTACAACCCTATTATAATCTAAAATGTGTAATTGACTGGCCGGAAACAAGGTGGTGAGAAATGTTCCCGCTTCCGGATAATCGGATAACTGGTACCTGACTTTGGCAGCCGAAGCAGCGCGATGATGACCATCGGCAATATAAGTACAAGCCACCTGTGTTTTAAAAATATCCGTTATCGATTGAATAGTTTTCTCATCGCTGATTACCCATATAGCGTGTCTTATTCCATCATCAGCCACAAAATCATAAACGGGGCTTTTTGATTTTTTCCAGTTTTCAATTACGTCATTTACATCGTCCACATCGCGGTAGGCAAGAAATACATTTCCTGTTTGGGCGGACGTGGCTTTTATGTGATTAATACGGTCTTGTTCTTTATCGGGTCTGGTAAGCTCATGCTTTTTAATGAGGTCTTCTTCATAATCGTTAACTGAGCTACAGCATACGAGGCCGGTCTGGCTTTTGTCATTCATTACTAATTCATATATGTAATAACAAGGTTTGCTTTCAGCAAAAAGGATTGGCCTGCTGATAAATGCATCCAGGTTTTCCTTCGCCTTGCTATATACCTGCTGGCTATGAGGGTCTGCTGATGCCGGCAGGTCTATCTCGCTCTTGGTGATGTGCAGAAACGAATAAGGATTTCCTTCAGCCTCTGTTTTTGCTTCTTTCGTATTTAGCACATCGTATGGGCGCGAAGCAACCTGCCTGGCGAATTGTGCCTGGGGCCTTAAGGCTTTGAATGGTGAAATCGTGATCATTATGATTTATTCTTCTGTTAGTTCAGCGCTTTTTTATTAAAATTTTTCTGCTTCATTAGTCGATTCAATTGGCTCTTTCAAATTCATTCATGATTTCTATAAGGTATTCAACACTGCTTGCCGGCAGCGCGTTGTATAGTGATGCCCTGAAACCTCCCACTGAACGATGTCCTTTAATTCCGTAGATATTGTTTTGTTTTGCAAACTCAAGAAACTTTTTTTCTAATGCCTCATCATTCATTACAAAGCAGGCATTCATCACGCTCCTGTCTTCTTTGGCTGCTGTGGCAATAAACAGTCCGCTATTATCAATGGCATCATACAACATGGCAGCTTTGTGTTTGTTTAATTTTTCAATTGCGTCTACCCCACCCAATTCCTTGAGCCAGCGAAGGGTAAGCATACAAACATATACCGCGAACACCGGCGGTGTATTGATCATACTCCCATCTTTTATGTGATTCCGATAGTCCATGATGGTAGGGATCGGTCGCTTCACTTTTCCAAGGAGGTGTTTGTTTACGACAACAATATTCACACCGGCAGGTCCAATGTTTTTTTGAGCACTGGCATAAATGATCCCAAAAGAATTGAAATCCATCCTGCGGCTTAGAATGTCGCTACACATATCGGCTACAACCGGCATGCTGACTTTTGGCACAGTTTGCCACTGGGTGCCGTAAATGGTGTTGTTGGTGGTGATGTGCAGGTACTTTGCATCGTTAGGAACAGCAAAGTCTTTGGGGATATAATTGTAATTAGCATCTTTTGAACTGCAAACAACCTCTACATTTCCGAAAAGTTTTGCCTCTTTAATTGCTTTTGCTCCCCAAACACCTGTGTCAGTGTAGGCAGCTGTATCTTTCTCATTCAAGAGGTTCATAGGCACCTGCATGAACTGAGTAGAAGACCCTCCGTGCATAAATAAAACTTCATGGTCACTATCAAGATCCATAAGCTCTTTCACTAAATTTCTTGCCTCTCCCATCACGGCTTCAAACTCCGGTGTGCGGTGTCCTATTTCAAGTATTGATAAGCCCGATCCATTAAAATCTACGACTGCACGGGCAGCCTGTTCATACACCACCTGCGGTAAAACAGACGGACCCGCATTAAAATTATGCACCTTTCTTTTATGACCTGTCGTTTTGCTTGCAGCAGCATTTTCCACTTCTGTCATTTATTTTTTTGTTGGCAAATGTAAGATAAATCGAATATCGGTAATTGGCCGTTTGCAGCAACGAAACGGAAGAGATCATTGCTGTTGAAGGCATTTTGTTTGCGAATTTAATTATATACCATCATCTCCATCTATTATTCATGTTGTCTGCCATTAATTTTACCGGCTTTCCAGGATGCATTCAGCACTTCAAAATCTTTAAGCTCACTCTCACTGAAAGTTTCCCCAGCAAGAGTTGAAAGGTCTGGTTGGCCTGCATTGATCCACGCGGTATACCAAAAAGATGCAACCGCAAAAATGGATTCACGCATCCTCCTTTCTACCATTCCATCAAGCATTTTATCAAAGGCAATTGTATAGGCTGCGGAATACTGGCGGACGACAATGTTGTTCCTGTTTTCAAAAGCATATTTTTTATCCCCGGGAAATCGATCTGAAAGCTCCTTCTCAAAACTTAGCACCGAATCGGCGGCCTTGCCACTTTCCAGCACTTTCCCCCAAATAAACCGGGCAGGATTTTCAATATAAACAGCTTGCCCAATAAAAAAATCAAATTGTTTTTCCGCCAGAAGTTCAGGGATACGGCTTTCCCAAAACCCATGAATACCCCGTTGATTCGTTAGCTGGCCGTTGTGGTTGCTGCTGGCATGTAATGGTACATGTGCATCTGAAATATAGTGTCCTATTTCCGCGCTATTTTTCATTATCAAAGAAAAATTTTTTTCCCTGAATGCATCAGTCAGCCTTTGCAGCATTCTTTGCACGTGCCATGGTACTATGCCATTTGCCTGGAGTGTATCATTACCAAATACGGCCACAGCATCGTTCCATCCTCTCGGCAAATTGTCGTATGGGTAAACTCCGTAATAGTCAAGATCAATATAGTGTCGCGGACCTTCAGCAGCTATAGCGTATCGCCGTTTATCAGGATCGACCGCATGTTCACTCAGAAATTCAATGTTTGTTTTATACAATACCAACATCTGCGGCGGCAGCAGAAAAACAGCTTGATAGTTAATCTTTTTGTGCCCATAAAACCCCCAACATCTGGCTTTGTAGCCAACGACAATGAGGCAAATAAACAGAAGGAATTTTTGAGAATACATGTTTTATACTTACAAATCGGTGTCAGACAAAAGATCGTCCTGCGGTCCGGTAATGGTTTGTGTTACGCCGCCGCTTACAGCAAATTTCATGCTTTGCGCTGCACTGATGTTTGGAATGAGGCGCACCCTGTCTTTTGGAATTATATAAACATTTCCAGCTACGGAATAAGCCATGGGCAGGTAAACTGCTACGTAACCGGCCATACCGAAGCTGCTCATATCTTCCTGGGTGATGAAGCCTACCCGCCACACGTCATTATCATCCACACATGCAATTACATTGTGCGTAAACTTCTTCTTATTTCCTGCAAAGGCTTCAAAAAAATCTTTTATAAACGAGTAAAACAATTTTACACCCGGCGTTTTTTCAAGATATCGGTCAAACAACGAAAGTATCCGCCCCAACACGAAAAATGAACTGAGATACCCGGTAAGTATAATGAAGCAAATAATGATGATAAACCCAAGACCAGGGATGTTGATGGCTGGCCTGAGAATACTGTCAATGCGGTCGAAAATGATGTAAATAAAATAAACTGTTATGGAAACCGGTCCGAGGATTAACAAGCCTTGCAAAAAGTATTGAATCAATTTCTGGTAGCGTACTGAGGGGTTCATATCGGTAAAATTAAAAAATAAAGGTAGGCGATTACCGCTCATCATTAAAAGTGACGCTTAATAAAAATTTAATATTGGAAACTTTGGTAACGCTAAAAGTTTCCTTAGTTTTGCGCACCAATGGAAATAAAAGACCGCATAAAACTTAAGGCAGACGAATTGTTTCGCAGGTATGGCATCAAGTCTGTTACGATGGATGATATCGCGTCCCAATTGGGTGTCTCTAAAAAAACCATTTACCAGTCTTTTTCTGATAAAAATGAATTGGTGGATGAGGTGATTGGAAACATACTGCAGTTCAACCGCGAATGTTGCCAGAGAGATAAGTCAAAAGCCTCAAATGCCATTGACGAAGTTTACCTGGCTATGGAAATGATGCAAGCGATGTTTGACAATATGAATCCTTCAATCATATTTGACATAGAACGAAACCATCCCGCTACCTACAAGAAATTCCTGGACCATAAATATGAATATTTGTTCAAGATTGTTAGGGAAAATATCGAACGGGGGAAACTCGAAGAACTTTACCGCCCCGAAATTGACGCCGAGGTGATTGCTAAAATCAGGCTTGAGACAATGATGCTGCCTTTTAACGAGGAAATTTTTCCTAAAACAAAATACAGTCTCGTACGTCTCCAGCAGGAGCTAATAGAATGTTTTCTGTTCGGGCTGGTAACATTGAAAGGATATAAATTAATTACAAAATATCAAAAGGAGAGAGCCGGGTATACCCGGCAGCATTAAAATGAGTATGATGAAAACAACCAAAATTGCTGCGATCTGCTATAGTTTGTTATTAAGCTTTTCTGCTTATGCCCAGAAAGACTCAGCTTCTGCAGTCCATATTTTTAGTGCAAAACAATCTGTGGATTATGCGTTGCAAAATGCGATACAGGTAAAAAATGCATTGATCGACATAAAACTTCAGCAGCAGCAAAATAAGGAAATAACTGCATCAGCATTTCCCCAAATAACCGGTAGTGGCAACATAAACTACAATCCTAACGTGGCTACCCAAAGTTTCCCCAATTTTATTGCTGCCGGCACTTACGGCGTACTGGTTCAGAATAATGTGAAAGATGGAAGCGGAAACCCGATTACGGCGCCAAATGACTTTGGAATTATACAGGCGCAATTTGGTTCAAAATATTCATGGAGCGGGGGAATAGACATAAATCAATTGCTCTTTGACGGGCAGGTCTTCGTGGGCTTATTAGCGAGAAAAGCAGCCATTTTAAATGCAGAGTTGGCGGCGGATGTCACCAAAGAACAGATCAAGGCAAATGTTTATAAAATATATTACCAGCTTGCCGTAGGAAAACGACAAATTGGTACACTGGATGCCAACATCGCTAATTATGAAAAGCTGTTGCACGATACACGTATCATTTACGAAAATGGTTTTGCTGAAAAATTAGATGTGGATAAAGTGCAGGTGCAACTGAATAATCTTCAAACACAGAAATTAAAAACACAGAACCAACTGGATGCGGGAAATGCGGGCCTCAAATTTTTGTTGAACATGCCGCAGCGTGATGAACTTTTATTATCGGATACTTTATCTGATGACGATATTAAATCAAATACACTTGATGAAGAATATAGCTACGCCGATAGAAAGGAAATACAACAATTAAAAAATTCTTTAAAGCTAGGCGAATATAATGTTAGGCGTTACCAGTTTACCAAGCTTCCAACGCTATCCCTTGCAGGTAATTATAGTAAAAGCGCCCAGCGCCAGAAATTTGATTTTTTCAAGGGGCCTTACTTCACTTCATCATTCGTAGCCTTGCGCCTCAATGTTCCAATATTTGACGGTGGCGCAAAGAATGCGAGGATTGCTTCGGCAAGGCTCAACCTGCTGAAATCAGAAAATAGCCTGGATCAGCTAAAGGCCTCTATTGACAATGATATTGCACAGTCAAGGATCAATATGAAATCTGCCATCTACACTTTAGACAATCAAAAGAAAAATATCGAACTCGCCCAATCGGTTTATAACACAACTAAATTAAAATATGAACAAGGCCTTGGCAGCAACCAGGAAATTTCTAATGCCCAGGCAGACCTGGTAGCGGCACAAAATAATTATTACGGCTCTCTGTACGATGCCATCAATGCTAAAATTGATTTCTTAAAAGCAGCCGGTAAACTGTAAACAATGAAAAATTTATTTAATACAAATACAATGCATAAAATAACCAGAATATTACTGATCACTATTTTCCTGGGAACGGCAGTTTCCTGCGGTAACACCAGCAGGAAAGAAAAGGAAGGCGCACTAAACGATAAAAAGGTCGAACTGCAGAAGTTAAAAACAGACCAGGGCAAGTTGGATGAAAAGATTACTGCGCTTGAAAAGGATATCGCAAAATTGGATACCGGCGCAGCATTGGAGGAAAAGCCAAAGCTGGTAAAACTCACCACCTTAGCGCTGCAGGATTTTCAACATTTCCTGGAGCTGCAGGGTAAAGTAGATGCACAAAACATTTCATACATATCGCCACGAAACCAGGGAGGACAAATCCGAGCCATTTTGGTGAAACAGGGAGATTACGTGCACAAAGGCCAACTGGTACTGAGGCTTGATGACGCCGTTGCCCGGCAAAACGTAAATGCCATCCGGGAACAATCAGGCGGCGTGAAAGCTCAGCTCGATCTTGCAAAATCAGTTTATGCCCGGCAAAAAAATCTTTGGGACCAACATATAGGTACAGAAGTGCAATTGTTACAAGCGAAAACTAATGTAGAAACACTGGAAAATCAATTGAAAGCGATCCAGGCTAACGTAAATTCTGCCCAGGCTATAGCCAACCAAAGCAACGTGTACAGTGATGTAAACGGGGTGGTGGATGAAGTAACGGCGCACGTTGGAGAAATGTTTACAGGCAACCCTTTGGCTGGCGGTTACATTAAAATAGTCAACAAAAGTGATCTTAAAATTACGGTAACGGTACCAGAAAATTATGCTTCCAAAATTAGTAAAGGAACCCATGTGGAAGTTTCCATGCCGGATATAAACAGAAATTTCAAAAGTAATATCAGCTTTATTAGTCAGTCCATTGGCACCAACTCCCGGGGATTCACGGCAGAAGCTAAGATACCCGCAGGTATTTCTGTCCGGCCAAACCAGGTGGCACTCGTGAAAATCCTTGATTATTCAGCGCCGAATGCAGCAGTAATCAATGTAAATACCTTACAAAATGATGAGGATGGCAAATTCGTATTGGTAGCGTCACAAGAAGGCAACAAGATGGTAGCCAGGAAGAGAAGAGTGGTAATCGGAGAACTCTATGGAGATCAGATTGAAGTAAAACAGGGTTTGAAAGACGGCGATGTGATTATTTCGGAAGGCTACCAGTCTCTATTTGACGGGCAGGCTATTACTACCCAGGCAGCATAACCACACTAACATTAGAGATATTCAATTAGAAATTATGAGTTTAAGGTCAAATCAGCCAATAAAACACAAAGAGTTTGGACCTACCAGTTGGTCGATCAATAATAAGACGTCTATCTACCTGCTTATCATCTTTGTTTCGATGATCGGCATATATCAATTTGCCACGCTGCCCAAGGAGCAATTTCCGGATGTAGTAATTCCGACCATTTATGTTTCAACGGTCTATGTCGGCAATTCTCCAAGAGATGTGGAAAATCTGGTTACACGACCGATCGAAAAGCAGTTGAAAGGAATTACCGGTGCCAAAATAAATAAGATTACCAGCACCTCTCTACAGGACTATTCAGCAATTGTGGTGGAATATGAAACCGATGTTGCAAAAGAAATCGCCCTCCAAAAAACCAAGGATGCTGTTGACAAAGCCAAAATTGATCTTCCGACAGATCTTACCGAAGACCCAAATGTGCAGGAGATAAACTTTAGTGATTTTCCTATAATGTATGTAAACCTCAGCGGAAATTTTGATATGATGAGGTTGAAAAAATTTGCAGATGATGCAAAGGACAAACTCGAAGATCTGCCGCAAATTTCCCGCGTTGATATCGTAGGAGCTCCTGAAAGAGAGTTCCAGATCAATGTGGATAATTACAAAATGCAAAGTGCCAATGTAACTTTTGACGATATCGCCAGTGCGGTCGCGAGGGAGAATGTGGACATTTCAGGTGGCCTTTTGGATGTAGGAAATATGAAACGAACACTTCAGTTGAAAGGTCAGTTTAAAAACGAATTTGATATCGCAAGAATAATCGTACGGAATACCGGGGGAGCGCCTATTTATTTAAAAGATATTGCTACCATAAAAGATACAGTAAAGACGAGTGAAAGTTATGCAAGGCTTGATGGAAAAAATGTAGTGACGCTAAATGTTGTAAAACGCCAGGGCGAAAATTTAATTGAAACTTCCGATGATGTAAAGAAGGCTGTGGAAGAAATGAGGGGTAATATTTTGCCCGCTAAATTAGACGTGGTTATAACTGGAGATCGAAGCAAAGCCACCCGAACTTCTTTCAACGACCTCGTAAATTCAATTGTAATAGGATTTATCCTCGTATTAGTAATCCTCATGTTTTTTATGGGGATAACCAATGCGTTCTTCGTGGCCTTGTCTGTGCCGCTGAGCATGTTTGTTGCCTTTTTGTTTTTGCCGGCAGCGGCGTTAATAACGGGCTCAGATGTTACCCTGAATTTTATGGTGCTATTTGCGCTATTATTTGGATTGGGAATTATTGTGGATGATGCTATTGTGGTAATAGAAAATACACACCGGATATTTGTAGAGAACAAGGGCAGGCTTTCATCCACCGAAGCCGCAAAAATGGCAGCAGGCGAGATTTTTATACCGGTGCTTTCGGGAACACTTACCACACTCGCTCCGTTTTTTCCTTTACTTTTCTGGCCGGGAATCATCGGGAAGTTTATGATCTATCTGCCGACAATGCTGATCTTCACTTTGGCAGCTTCATTAATTGTGGCGTTCCTTATGAATCCGGTTTTTGCAGTTGATTTTATGAATCATCCTGATGAGGAAGGCGTAAAAAGGAAGTCAGATGTTTTTAAACGTCCTGCTTTTTGGGTACCGCTCGCCGCCGGAATTATTTTCGATGTACTTGGCATTCCGTTTTTAGGCAATATACTAATACTGCTTTCTTTGTTAGTCGTATTGAATAAGTATGTTTTCGAAGGAATGATTCATAGTTTTCAGAATAAAGCCCTACCTGCCATTATGAGGCGGTATGAAACACTTCTAAAATGGGCATTGACACGATGGAGACCTGTCTGGCTCCTTGTTGGAACATTTGGTTTACTTATTCTTTCTGTTGTAGTATTTGTCGCAAGGAATGTTCCTGTTGTGTTTTTTCCAAAAGGTGATCCAAATTTTATTTATGTGTATTTGAAGATGCCGGTAGGCAGCAGTGTTGATTATACTGATTCCATTACTCATGTTTTGGAAAAGAGGGTTACCCGCGTAATTGAGGGGCCGTCCGGTAAACCTAATCCAATAGTAGAAAGCATTATTTCTAACGTGGCTATTGGCGCATCAGACCCTAATAGTGGCAACCAAAGTGCTCAGCCAAATCTGGGCCGCGTGCAGGTGTCATTTGTCGAATTTGAAAAGCGCAATGGTCGTTCTACTGTACCCTACCTTGACTCCGTTAGAAATGTTGTCAAGGGAATCCCCGGCGCCCAGATTGCGGTCGACCAGGAATCCAGCGGACCACCAACAGACCCCCCGATAAATATCGAGGTAGAAAGTGAAGACTTCGATAACTTAACCTCTACTGCAAAATCTTTAAAACAATATTTAGATAGCCTCCAGATACCAGGTGTTGAAGAATTGAAAATGGATGTGGATCTTACTAACCCTGAAATTACGCTTACAGTTAACCGTGAGCGTGCACAGATAGAAGGCGTCTCAACAGCACAGATCGGCCAGCAATTGCGCACCGCCTTATTTGGCCGGGAGGTTTCTAAAATAAAAGATGGGGAAGATGAATATAAGATTCAATTGAGAAATGATGAGGTGCAGCGAAACAGCCTTTCAGAATTGCTGAATATGAAACTCGTATTTCGCGACCAGGCTGCAGGTGGAGCAGTAAAGCAAATCCCTATTACGACATTGGTGGATGTGGACTATACAAATACTTATGGAAGTATTAAGCGAAAGAATGTAAAAAGAGTAATCACCTTAACCTCCAATGTGCTGTCTGGCTATACTCCTACAGCAGTAAACGCAAAATTAAAGTCGGCAATTGATGATTTCCCTCAAGTGGCTCCTGACGTAAACATTTCCCAAACGGGGGAAGGTGCGCAGCAGGCTGAAACGGGAGCTTTTCTATTTAAGGCTTTGATTATCGCCCTCATGCTTATCCTGTTGATTTTGGTATTACAATTTAATTCTATCAGCAAATCGGTGATCATTCTCACAGAAATATTGTTTAGCGTCATCGGCGTACTCCTTGGCTTTGGTATTACGGGAATCGAGGTTTCAGTCGTAATGACTGGATTGGGCATCGTTGGCCTGGCTGGTATAGTGGTGAAAAACGGAATCCTCGTAATCGAATTTGCGGATGAATTAAGAAGCCGGGGTATGAAAACAAGAGAAGCAGTGATACAAGCGGGCAAGACGCGGATCATACCCGTAATGCTCACAGCCCTTGCAGCCATGCTCGCTTTAATACCATTAGC